>JAGWPQ010000029.1 GCA_028877045.1 Bacteroidota bacterium
TACCACCACCAATGCGCTATTATCATTAAAGGTATTACTACCTCTGATACGCAAAGTAGTAGCATCAGAGCCCGGTTCGCCGCTACTGGTTACTGCTACCAAGCCAGGTAGTCTTCCGGCTAAACTATTGGTTACATTGGTTACCGGAGCTTCCGTTACATCTTTGCTTCTGATCGTGCTTACAGCACCTGTTAATGTTGCTTTCTTTTGTGTACCATATCCTACAACTACTACTTCATCTAATTTTTCGGTTACTGTCAGCAGTTTGATTGCAAAAAATGCTTTACTGCCAACAACAATTTCCTGACTTTGGTATCCAATATAGCTAATTATAAGAGCCGCATTTTTTGTACTTACTTTAATTTTGAATTCTCCTTTTTCATCAGTTACCGTTCCCATGTCACTTCCTTTTACTACGATTGAAACACCTGCCATTGGCAATCCCTTTTCATTAGTTATTATACCGGTAATAATATCTGCCAAACTCGTTAAAGTTTCAGTATTTTCTGATACATACATCGTATTGGCAGTTCCTTCTGCTATTGGATAAAGCAGTATTTTTTTCCCGTCATCAGTTATTCTGTAACCGATATTTAAAGGCTTAAAAACTTCTTCGAGAATTACTTTTAATTTCTTTGCATTAAAAGAACAGTTGATCTTTCTGTTAGCCTGAATACCTTCGGTACTAAACAAAAATTCAACATTTGTTTGTTTTTGGATGAGATGAATTACTTTAGAAATTTCTGCATCTTTTGCAGAAATACTGAGACGCTTTTCCAAAAATTCCTGTGCCCGGGCTTCATGTGCAAACACAGAGCAGGCAAACATAATCGCAAGGGTTATCTGAACTGTTAAGATTTTCATTGCAAGCAGGGTTGTAGCAATTAATTGCTTTTTTTTCATAACTTTAGCCAGTTTGTTCGTTAAATAATTGAGTTTAGGACAAATGAAACCATTCAATGGTTTACAAGTCGGTAATGCGCCAACATTGCCGGCTTCTTTTTTTGCAAACAGGTACGGGAACATTTATAAGATCATTCCGCACATTAAAAAATTCGAACTACGTTTTAAAGGATTTTTTTTTCATGCAAGTTTGTTTTGGTTATTAAAAAATATCAGCAGCAATACATTATCCTTTATGGGACGACATTAAAATTTTTGTTCCTTTTATTTCGTAACCGATACCAACAGCTTTACATATAGTATTCAGTTTTGCAAAAAGGTTCATATTTGAAATATCTCCCGAAAAATGATAATTATTAATTTTCTCGTCATCCACTTCAATTGTTATCTGGTAAGTGCTTTCAAGCGATTTAATGATTTCTGATATCGGAGCCTCTTTTACAATCAAATTCTCATTATCTGCATCTTTTGAAAGTGTATGCTGCTGCAGTGAAGCAGATGTTCCATGAAGGTTAACCGGCAAAGGATTATCAACGATCCCCGATTCAAAATTTTTGGTTTCTTCTTTATAAATCACTTTTTGGTTAGGAGTTAACACCACTCCTTTATTTTTTACATGACACTTAATATCACGAGATTCAGAAATCCGTTCGGACACTTCTACACGCCCTGTACGCACTGACACTTCCACTTCTCTTTTTTTCTTATCAATTTTTACATTAAAACTGGTACCAAGAACATGTGTTACTAAATTATTATAATAAACATAAAACGGTCTTTGTGCATTTTTACTTACCTCAAAAAAAGCTTCTCCGGTAAGATATACTTCTCTTTTATTTTTTAAAAAATGAGGCGGATATATTAATCGGCTACCAGGTTGAAGTGTAACAACGGTTCCATCTTCAAGATGGAATTTTTGGGGCAGTTTGGAATCATTTTCTTCCATTGTTTTGTTTTTTCCTAAAATTTCCACAGCAATAGCATCATCTCTTTTTGCATTCTGCAAAAAATAAACAATACCGATCAACATAATAAATAAAACAGATGCTGCTGCCAGCCAATGAAAGCGATATTGTTTAACCCGAAATGATATTTTGGCAGATTGTGTATTATTACATTTAGAAGAATTGTTTGTCAATTTCACAGATTCACGTATTCTTTCACATTCTTTCTGAAACTCTTCTTCAGGCAATTGAAGAAATAATATACTGATCAAATTGTCGGCACAAATAACAATATCAAGCTTTTCTGGATGTGTACTGATCCAGTTCTGCCAAAAAACAATATCAGCATTATTCAGTTTAAAATAATAGCGGAGATATGATTCATCTGATACAAAATCTTCTATTTCATATAGCTTATAATCCATGGCAATTTACTTCTGTATATATTAAGTGTACCAAAAACACTTTTTTTACCATGAATTTTAAAAATATTTTTTTGAAAGCGTTTTAATGCAGGCAATTTTCCTCTCTGCTCCTTCGGGACTATTCCAGAAAATTGATAAAGAGATCATACAGAAAAGTTTTCTACAACAAATTGTCTCTAAAAAAAGCAAAGATATTTCCGCAAAATCTTCAGCGATTCGTAAATCTGGTTATAAACAGTACGCGCCGTACTTAAGTTTTTTTCTGCTATCTCGGCATATGACCTGCCTTCGAAAAATTTCATTTTAATTACTTCCAACTGCTTTGGCGATAAATGCAGAAGTGCCTTTTGCACCTTGAGTTTCATTTCTTGATTTGACTGCAGCAAAATAAGTAAATCTTCGTAGGAAGATTCAATTGTCCGCGCTTTTTCATCGTTTACATCAACTGCATATTGCTTTATAGTTTTGGGTATTTCCTTCAAAATTTTCCTGCGAACGATTGTTTTAAGATAAGCACCGACGTGTTGTACTTCGGGTAAATTGCCGCGGTTATTCCATATTTCCAAAAAAGATTCATGGATACAATCTTTAGTAAGTTCCTTATCAGCACTGATACGAAAACCATACGCAAATAAGAACTGATAATACGCTTTATACATTTCTGTAAAAGCTTTTTTATCGTCGCTTTTTCGTATGGCTTTCCAAATTAAATCTTCCAATGGAATATATTTAATTTTTATCAATCGTTAATTAACAGTGCTAATATAATACTGTTAGAATAGTAAATGTATGTTTTACACTTATTTTTTTAAAAAACATACCCCCCGCTGTGTACATTGTACATAATAAGATTCCATTAAAAAAAGCAAAGCAATTATTTTTAATCCTGAGCGCTGTGTATTTTTAAGAAATGACATGCAAGATTTATAGAACGCTGCTCCCAAATTAAAAATATCAGCAAGCATTGGTAAGTTTCAATTCTTTTTAAATTGCTTCACTCTAATTTATTCACAAAAAAAACACACTGAGTTTCTGTAGATTCAAAAAGCAGATGATATTCGTACTTTTTTACTCCCTATAATTTGCTCTTTGTATAACACGATGTATGAATGAATGTATTTGCCGCGATGTATTTTTTTGTAGCCTTGGCTGCTTTGCAATATCTAAATAACAAATCATCATTTTTTATTTCATCAATACTGCAAGTAATTGGCAATATTAAAACACAGATAGAACCATACACATAGCTTTATTAGTTTATTGTTGCTGCATGGATACAAGCTACTTGCCATATATTTTCCATATAATAAAGCTACACTATCTATAGATTAATACCACATTTAGCCACAATGTTGTGGGATCTTGTGGGAGTAATGTGGGAGTAATGTGGATTTAATGGCTATCAGGTAGCTGTATGGTATAGTAGATGGTATGGAGATAGGCAGAATTGGCCTTAAAAAAACAGTGTTTCTTTAAGTATGATGTTATAGGATCTTGTTCGTGAAGAGATGAGTTAGCTTAACGTTTCCGCCCCTGCAAAAAAATCCTTCTTCTTACTTCCTGTACAGGCACACCACCAATTTTACTTTCTAACCATGCAATAATATCGAGATACATAAACGAACGGCTTTCCAAAGGATTGCCCTGAAATTGTTGCAGTTTTTCTTTCAGGTTTTCAAATGCCGGAATTAATTTTTGAGTTGATAAAGAAAATGATTTGCGGATGAATTTAAATATCTCTTCTTCAACGGTACTTAAATTTTTCATCTTCGCCATGAAACGATAAACCGATTTAATTAAATATTCGAGCAACTGATAATTGCCTAATTCGTAATGCGCAATTAAGTGTAATAATCTTGCATAACATTGCAGATCGGTTCTAAGATCAACTTTCCAGTTTATTATTTTATTGAGATAATCAATTGCTTTTTCATTATCGCCGCTTCCGAAATACAGGCATGCTATTTTATAATAAAATACTAAAACACGATGCCGGTCGAGATGTAAATGATATTCTTCCAATTTCTCTTCAATGTAAGGAACTAATTTCAAGCCTTCGGTAAAAGTTCCTTCTAAAAAATGTTTATTTATTTTGGCAATATGCAAATAAACAAATGTTTGGATGCGGGCATTGGCGTTAATATTTCCACCTGCCGAAACAGAAAATGCTTCAAATATTTTTATGTACTCTTCAAACTTTTCGTAATTATTTAGGTTGAATTGCGCACTCAATAAATTATGCATGCCTCTTATGTATTGCCCGGCTTCATTGGCTTTCATGGCAGGAGACTCTTCAAAAAGATCCACCCATTTTTTTGTATAACGATAATACATCAGCAGGTCCTGCAAAATAAATCCGTACCAGCAATACGATTGATAGAGATATAGTTTTTCGTAAAATCCTAATTGTTTTGAATTGTATTCCGGAAGATTTGTTTCAAAAAATATTTTGACCGCTTCAACATCTTTTGCATCACGGGCATGACCATGTTTAATATACCAGCCGTATAATTCCAATGCAAGATTTGATAATTTACTGATCAGAGAAAGCCGCAAATTAATTTCATCAGATTCTTTGGTTAATTCTTCAGCACGGTTGGCCATGCTTCGTGTAATATGCAATGCTTCTATCTTTTTTTCGAAGATGACGGCCTGCAATTGATAAGTGATCTGATGATGGTTTTTTGCAAGCTCTTTTAATTTATCCAGCACTTTCAAACTTTGCAGGTACAAGCCTTTATTATAAAGGATGCGTGCAAAATCTAATTGTTCGTGCAAACGGATATCGATATTGCCGCCATCTTCAATCAATCGTAAACTCGATAAAATTTGTTTGTACAAATGTGCTTTGCTGTTACTGAGCTGTTGCTTTTTGATGCTTCTGTTTTTCTTTAATAAAACAGCTTCATCATAAACATCCATCTTATCCAGCGCATCAAAAAGCTGAACGATTTTTAAATCCTCATTGCCCGAATTTCGTTTGGCATATAATTTAAAATTGCGCTTCTCCCCTTTTTCAAGCGATTTGATTAGTTGAAACAGTATGTCGGTACTTCTGTTGGGCATCGTAATTTATTTTCCTTAAAATCCTTTACCAATAAGCATTTCAGCGATCAAAAACAATTTTATGCAACGTAAAATACAACCAATTTTGTACGCAACGGCCATCCTCCGCAAAGTATATTCGTAGGATGCAGGTAAACTAAAATTGGTTTCATCATAACCAAATGTAGTTAACCCTGCTTTTTTAAGCTCAAATTTTTACTATGAGTACCAACAAGGTTAACATTTTTGATACCACTCTTCGCGATGGCGAACAAGTGCCCGGATGCAAGTTAAATACAAAAGAAAAAATAGAACTCGCTTTGGCACTGGAAGAATTGGGCGTTGATATTATTGAAGCGGGTTTTCCCATTTCATCGCCAGGCGATTTTACTTCGGTTAATGAAATTTCTAAGATCATCAAGAATGCGACAGTATGCGGATTAACAAGAGCCGTGCAGAAAGATATTGAAGTAGCTGCCGAAGCTTTGAAGTACGCCGTACGTCCACGCATTCATACCGGCATCGGTACTTCTGATTTTCACATCAAAGGAAAATTTAATTCTAACAGAGAAGATATTTTAGAACGTGCCATTCAATGCGTAAAATGGGCAAAGAATTTTGTGGATGATGTTGAGTTTTATGCAGAAGATGCAGGACGTACCGATAACGATTATTTGGCCAGAGTTATTGAAGCCGTTATTAAGGCCGGTGCCACTGTTGTAAATATTCCTGATACAACGGGTTATTGTTTGCCCAATCAATACGGCAGTAAGATCGCATACTTGATGAACAATGTTTCAAACATAGACAGGGCAACCATTTCGTGCCATTGCCATAACGATCTTGGATTAGCAACTGCCAATTCAATTGAAGGTGTAATTAATGGCGCCCGTCAAATAGAATGTACTATCAATGGTTTGGGTGAAAGGGCCGGCAACACGTCATTGGAAGAAGTAGTGATGGTTTTAAAACAACATAAAGATCTTGGTTTTTATACCAATGTAAATACAAAAGAATTAAATCCGATGAGCCGCCGGGTGAGTGATGTGATGCGCATGCCGGTGCAACCCAACAAAGCAATTGTTGGTGCAAATGCATTTTCGCATTCATCAGGAATTCATCAGGATGGATTTTTAAAGAGTGCCATTACTTATGAAATCATCGATCCGGTTGAAGTAGGTGCCGATATTTCTAAAATAGTTTTAACAGCTCGCAGTGGCAGAAGTGCCTTAGCTTTTCGTTTGAAAAAATTAGGATACGATTTCAACAGAAATGATGTGGATGCTTTGTATGAAAAATTTTTGCAGATAGCCGATAATAAAAAAGAAGTGGGCGATGAAGATCTGCATCAAATGGCGAAACAACATGAAACTGTTGATGCATGATTAATTAAAAATTAAGAATTGATAATTAATAATTGACAGTTGCGACGCAACCGCAGTTGAGCAAAGAACAAAAGTTGGTACCATGAAAAAAAATATTGCAGTCATAACCGGTGATGGTATTGGACCCGAAGTAACGGCGCAGGCCATTCGTGTGCTGGATACCGTTGCACAGAGGTACCATCATGAATTTAATTATACCTATTGTTTGATGGGCGCTGTTGCGATCGATCAAACAGGGAATCCTTTGCCCGATGAAACAATTGAAGTTTGTTTGAACAGCGATGCCATTTTATTTGGCGCCATCGGTCATCCGAAATTCGATAGCGATCCTAAAGCGAAAGTGAGGCCTGAACAGGGTTTGCTTAAATTAAGAAAATCCTTGCAACTGTTTGCAAACATTCGTCCGGTTAATACGTACAGTGTGCTGCACCATCTCTCTCCGTTAAAAGAAAAACAATTGGATGGTGTTGATTTTATCATCTTCCGCGAATTAACTGGCGGTATTTATTTTGGTAAAAAAGAATTGATTGAAAATGATACAAAAGCAATTGATGAATGTGTTTACACCGTTAGTGAAATAGAACGTGTTGCACATATTGCTTTTAAAAATGCGCAATTAAGAAAGAAAAAATTAACACTGGTTGATAAGGCAAATGTTTTGGAAACATCACGTTTGTGGAGAAGAGTGGTTCAGAAAGTTGCAACAGAATATGCGGATGTTACCGTTGATTATATGTTTGTTGATAACGCTGCCATGCAAATAATTTTAAATCCAAAACAGTTTGATGTAATACTTACAGAAAATATGTTTGGCGATATTATCAGCGATGAAGCAAGTGTGTTAAGCGGTTCCATTGGTATGTTGCCTTCTGCATCGTACGGCGTTTGTACCGCATTGTTCGAACCTATTCACGGTTCATATCCGCAGGCTGCCGGAAAAGATATTGCCAATCCGATCGGCTCTATTTTATCTGCCGCCATGATGTTGGATTATTTTCAAATGCACGAAGAAGCAGCTGTAGTAAGGCAAGGCGTTACATGGACATTACAAAACAAATTTGTTACGAAAGATATTGATCCCATTAATTTTTATTTCACCACAACTGTTGGTGAATTAATCAGCGATTATGTGATCAATAAAATAACAGACGAGATCAATCACGAAAATATTGAGTTGAGAAAATCAACCATTATTTAAAAGCTGAAAGCTATCGCTAATAGCTATTAGCTTTTATAAAAAGTTCTTTGTTTCTTAAAAAAGTCAGGTATATTTGTTTCAATACATCACACATGTCATTGAACAAGTTTAATAAACCAACTATCATTAACGCAATAATCATTGTGGTGATAGTCATTATTGTTCCTGCTTTGCATGGAGGTGAAATTTTTATGTAATAAACAACTAAACATAATCTATAACCCGCCTCCGAAACGAAGCGGGTTTTTTGTTTACCCCCGAGCCCCTGAAGGGGGGTGAGGAAAGTATAAAATATTAAACATCACTTTAAATAATATAAAATATAATGAGTCAGCAGGAAAATATAAAAAATAGTAACACCCCTTCAGGGGATGGGGGTATCAATCGTTACAGCAAAACATTAACGCAGGATGAAACACAACCCGCAGCGCAAGCCATGTATTATGCCATCGGCATGAAAGATGAAGACTTTAATAAAGCACAGGTTGGCATTGTGAGTATGGGATGGGATGGTAATCCTTGTAACATGCACCTGAACGATCTGGCAACAACTGTTCGTGAAGCTGTGAATACAACAGAAGGTTTATTAGGATTGCGTTTTTATACAATCGGTGTGAGCGATGGAATTAGTATGGGAACCGATGGTATGCGTTACAGTTTAGTGAGCAGGGATCTGATTGCCGACAGCATTGAAACAAATGCAGGTGCACAATATTATGATGCATTGATTACTATTCCGGGGTGCGATAAAAATATGCCGGGCTCAATTATGGCGATGGGAAGATTGAATCGTCCGGGTATTATGTTATACGGCGGAACCATTGCTCCCGGACATTATCACGGCGAAGATCTGAATATCGTTTCTGCATTTGAAGCATTGGGACAAAAGCTTGCAGGTAATTTATCGGAAGGCGATTTTAAAGGCATTGTAAAAAATAGTTGTCCGGGTGCAGGTGCATGCGGTGGCATGTACACTGCAAATACCATGGCCAGTGCGATTGAAGCATTGGGAATGAGTTTACCATATTCATCTTCCAATCCTGCAATGAGCGCCGACAAACAAAAAGAATGTGCATCGGTTGGTGAAGCCATAAAATTATTATTGGAAAAAGATATTAAGCCAAGAGATATCATGACACGCAAAGCATTCGATAATGCAATGACCGTGGTAATGGTTCTTGGCGGAAGCACCAATGCTGTATTGCATTTGATAGCGATGGCAAAAAGTGTTGGCGTTAAATTAACGCAGGATGATTTTCAAACCATCAGTAATAAAATTCCGGTGCTGGCAGATTTTAAACCATCAGGAAAATATTTAATGGAAGACCTGCATCAATACGGTGGTGTTCCTGCAGTGATGAAATATTTATTGAAGAATGGGTTGTTGCATGGCGATTGTTTAACAGTAACAGGAAAAACTGTTGCAGAAAATTTAGCCGATGCAAAAGATTTGGATTTCGATCAGCAAAAAATTATTGCACCATTAAATAAACCATTAAAAGCAACAGGTCATTTACAAATTTTGTACGGCAATCTCGCAACAGGTGGAAGTGTTGCAAAAATAAGTGGTAAAGAAGGCGAACGTTTTGAAGGAACTGCCAGAGTTTTTAATGGCGAGAAAGATGTGATCGAAGGAATTAAAAATGGTAAAGTTCATGCAGGCGATGTGGTGGTGATCAGAAACATCGGACCAAAAGGCGCACCTGGTATGCCCGAGATGTTGAAACCCACAGGAGCCATTATTGGTGCGGGTTTGGGCAAATCGGTTGCATTAATTACCGATGGAAGATTTAGCGGCGGCACACATGGATTCGTCGTCGGTCACATCACACCAGAAGCACAGGATGGTGGATTGATCGCATTGGTTGAAGATGATGACATTATTGAAATTGATGCAACAAAAAATTCACTCACATTAAAAGTTGCTGATGATGTGATTGCAAAAAGAAGAGCAGCCTGGAAACAGCCTGCATTAAAAGCAACAAGCGGTGTTTTATATAAATATGCAAAATTAGTTAAGACAGCAGCTGATGGTTGTGTAACCGATGAGGATTAAGTAAATTAAATTTTAACTACTATGACTAAAAAATATTTTCATCAATTATCTGAATATAATATTTGGGCAAATACAATTGTTTGTAACTGGCTTAACCAAATTACAGATGAACAATGGAAACATCCCGTCGTCAGTAGCTTTAACAGCATCCAGGAAACAGTACTGCATCTTATCAGTGCAGAAAAAGTTTGGCTGGAACGATTGAATAACGCAGGAAATATTTCATGGCTGGCATCAACATACAAAGGCAGTAAACAAGAGCATATTGATTTATGGAAAAAAGTTTCCGAAGGTTTAAAAACATTTATTGAAAATTTTGATGAACAAAACATTACATCAAAACTTGGTTTTAAACGACTTAACGGAGAAGCTTACAGTATGCCGCATCATGAAATATTTGCGCATGTTTTCAATCATTCAACATTTCATCGCGGACAATTGGTAACCCTATTCAGGCAGGTAGGTTTCACAAATGTTCAGTCGACCGATTTACTTAATTTTTATCATACTAAATAAAAAATATTTATGGAAACTCTTGAAATAACAAAAGAAAAAGAAGTTGCCAATGCAACTCAAAATATTTCTGGCTCGCAGGCAGTTTTAGAAGCATTCATCGCCGAAGGTGTACAAACCATTTTCGGTTATCCCGGCGGTGCCATCATGCCCATCTATGATGCACTGTACGATTATCCCAATAAATTAAAACATATTCTTGTTCGTCACGAACAAGGTGCCATCCACGCTGCACAAGGCTTTGCACGCAGCAGCGGAAAAGTAGGTGCCGTGTTTGCAACAAGTGGTCCCGGTGCAACTAATTTAGTAACAGGATTAGCCGATGCTATGATCGACAGCACTCCTGTCGTGTGTGTGACCGGACAAGTGTTTGCACATTTGCTGGGAACAGATGCATTTCAGGAAACCGATGTTATCAATATTACAGCGCCTGTAACAAAATGGAATTATCAAATTACTGATGCAACTGAAATACCGCACATTTTGGCAAAAGCATTTTATATCGCCAGAACAGGAAGACCCGGACCTGTATTAATTGATATAACCAAGAATGCACAAATACAAAAATTCGATTACGAAAGTTATACAAAATGTGAGCATATCAGAAGCTATCGCCCAAAACCAATTGTTCGTAAACAATATGTTGAAGAAGCTGCTCAATTAATTAATGAAGCAAAAAAACCATTTGTAATTTTTGGGCAAGGCATTATTCTCGGCAAAGCCGAAAAAGAATTTAAAGCATTTATTGAAAAAGGCGGATTGCCTGCAGCATGGACCGTGCTTGGATTAAGCGCATTACCAACCGATCATCCGCAAAACGTTGGTATGCTTGGTATGCACGGCAATTACGGACCAAATGTTTTAACAAACGAATGCGATGTATTAATTGCAATTGGTATGCGTTTCGACGATCGCGTTACCGGACGTTTGGATAAATATGCCAAACAAGCCAAAGTAATTCATCTCGATATCGATCCTGCAGAAATAGACAAAAATGTAAAATCAACTGTTCCTGTTTGGGGCGATTGCAAAGAAACTTTGCCCATGCTTACCAAGTTGATTGATAAAAAAGATCATACCGATTGGTTAAATAAGTTTCACGAATTCACTCAAAAAGAAATTGATATTGTTATCAATAAAGAACTGAATCCAACAACGGAGATCATGACAATGGGTGAAGTAATTAAAACATTGAACGAGCTAACAAATGGCGATGCAATCATTGTTACCGATGTTGGCCAACATCAAATGGTGGCTTGTCGTTATGCAAAATTCAATCAGTCAAAAAGTAATATTACTTCCGGTGGTTTGGGAACCATGGGTTTTGGTTTGCCCGCAGCCATCGGTGCAAAATTAGGTGCACCTGAAAGAACAACCATTGAAATAGTTGGTGATGGCGGTTTTCAGATGACCATTCAGGAATTAGGAACCATCATGCAATATAAAGTTGATGTAAAAATTATTGTTTTAAATAATCAGTTTTTAGGAATGGTTCGCCAGTGGCAACAATTATTCAACGATAAAAGATATTCGTTTGTTGATATTCAGAGTCCCGATTTTGTGCAGGTTGCAAAAGGTTATGGCATTGCCGGGCAGAGTATTAAAGATCGCAAAGATCTGAAAGCCGCATTGCAGGAAATGCTTGACCACAAAGGATCTTATCTGTTGGAAGTTATGGTGGGAAAAGAAAATAATGTATTCCCGATGGTGCCACAGGGTTGCAGTGTTAGTGAAATAAGGTTGCAATAATTTACCGGGGAATACGAAAAAGATTATTTTTTATGTACCAAACATTAGAATAAAAATTAAGCTGCAGTTGCGTCGCACACTTGTACGACAAAACAAATAGCAACAAAAAAATTATACATCATGAGTATCGCAAAACAAAATAATTCTGCCACGCATACACATTCGGGTATTGCCGGCAAACACGATTTTACAATTACTGTTTATACCGAAAACCAGGTTGGTTTATTAAACCGCATTGCTATTATTTTTTCGAGAAGAAAAATTAATATCGAAAGTTTAAATGTTTCTCCTTCTGAAGCCGAAGGTATTCACCGTTTCACTATTGTGATCAGCGAAACAGAAGAAGTAGTTAGAAAACTTTGTCGCCAGATAGAAAAACAAGTTGAAGTTTTAAAAGCTTATTACAATACCGATGATGAAATCATCTGGCAGGAAATGGCTTTGTACAAAGTACCAACCGATGTTATTACCGAAAAAGTAAAAGTTGAACGACTTTTGCACCAGCATGGCGCAAGGGCGGTGGTAATTAGAAAAGATTATACCATCTTTGAAACCACCGGTCACCGCGAAGAAACAGAAGGTTTAATAAAGGCTTTGGAACCTTATGGACTGATTGAATTTGTTCGCAGTGCAAGAGTGGCTATCATTAAGGCCAGTCATGGTTTTCATGAAAAATTAAAAGAGTTTGAACAAACAGAACCCGGCGAAGAATTAATTGAAAACGAATTTTTAGACAAACAGGACGAAGTATTTACAATGTAATAAAATGGAAAAACAGATCAGCATAACAAAACAAACAAGGCGTAATTTTTTAAACCTGATAGACAGTTTATCAGTTGAACAATTGAATATAATTCCAGCAGGTTTTAATAATAATATTGCATGGAATTTTGGACATATTGTTGTTACGCAGCAATTACTTTGTTATACACTTGCAGGTGCTGTTCCAAAAATAGATCAGTCGTTGATTGATAAATACAGAAAAGGCACGAAGCCCGAAAGTTTTATCGACAGCAATGAAATAGAATTGCTGAAAAAACTTTCTATACCATTGATCGATGAATTGGAAAAAGATATTGAAACCAACATGTTCGATAATTATAAACCTTATCCAACATCGTATGGCGTGGAATTAAGCAGCATTGAAGATGCAGTAAATTTTTTCCCTGTGCATGAAGCCATGCATTTTGGAGTTGCATTGACAATAAAAAAATTGGTTTAGAAAAGCTGAACAAAGAACAAAGCGTACAAGAGTGCGACGCAGCAGGTGCTGAGTAAATAACAAAAGCTGGTAACATAATTTTTATAACAAATAATATCAAACAACAAAAAACAAAATGGCAAATTATTTTAACACACTTTCGTTAAGAGAAAAATTAAATCAATTAGGTGTTTGTGAATTTATGGACATAAGTCATTTCAATAATGGAGTGAATGCGTTGAAAGGAAAAAAGATCGTGATAGTTGGTTGTGGTGCACAGGGATTGAATCAGGGATTGAATTTAAGAGATTCTGGATTGGATGTTTCTTATACTTTGCGCAAAGAAGCCATTGATGCAAAACGTGCATCGTGGAAGAATGCAACCGAGAATGGTTTTACTGTTGGTACTTATGAAGAATTAATTCCAACTGCCGATCTGGTTATTAATCTTACACCCGATAAACAACATACTTCTGTTGTAAATGCAATTATGCCATTGATGAAAAAAGGATCAACACTTTCTTTTTCTCATGGATTTAATATCGTGGAAGAAGGTACACAGGTAAGAAAAGATATTACAGTAATTATGGTTGCGCCAAAATCGCCGGGTTCTGAAGTTCGTTCAGAATATGTTAGAGGTTTTGGTGTGCCTACTTTAATTGCGGTGCATCCTGAAAACGATCCTGAAGGAAAAGGTTGGGAACTCGCAAAAGCTTATGCAGCAGGCACTGGTGGGCATAAAGCAGGTGTTTTAAAATCATCTTTTGTTGCAGAAGTAAAATCAGATCTGATGGGCGAACAAACTATTTTATGTGGTTTGTTGCAAACAGGTTCGATACTTTGTTTTGATAAAATGATCGAGAAAGGAATTGAAGAAGGTTATGCTTCCAAATTAATTCAGTATGGTTGGGAAACAGTTACCGAAGCCTTGAAACAAGGTGGCATTACTGCGATGCTGGACAGGTTATCTAATCCTGCAAAAATAAAATGCTACGAAATTTCGGAAGAATTAAAAACAATCATGCGCCCATTATTCTGGAAACATCAGGATGATATCATGAGTGGAGAATTTTCAAAAACCATGATGGAAGATTGGGCAAATGATGATAAAAATTTATTGACATGGAGAGCCGAAACAGGAAATACAGCATTCGAAAAATCTACAGCAACATCTGCTAAAATTTCGGAACAGGAATTTTTTGATAACGGATTATTGATGGTGGCAATGGTTAGAGCAGGCGTTGAGTTGGCATTTGAAACAATGGTTGAAGCAGGCATTAAACCCGAATCGGCCTATTACGAATCGTTGCACGAAACACCTTTGATCGCAAATACCATTGCGCGCAAAAAATTATTTGAAATGAACCGTGTCATTTCTGATACTGCAGAATATGGTTGTTATTTATTTGATCATGCATGTAAACCGTTGTTGGCCGATTTCATGAAAAAAGTAGAAACAAATATCATCGGTAAAAATTTCAATGAAGGAAAAGATAATGGTGTTGACAATAAAAAAATAATTGCAGTGAATAAAGCAATCCGTTCGCATCATATCGAAGTGGTTGGCGATAGATTAAGACAGGCCATGACTGCAATGAAATCGATCAGTACAGGAGCATAGTTTTAAAAATTATCAATCAAATAAAAAAATAATCGCAATCGTTCGGCAAAAATCATTCAAAAATCTACTAATAAGAAGCTTATTTGGCATCTTATCTAATTAAGTGAATAAATTTTTGGACATTTTTATAGTCAAATTGGTGTTTTTTGAATATTTTTGAAAGGAATGATTGCTTGCCTGAAAAAACAGTTTACTCAGTTATTATAATTATAATCAATGGCAAGTACAACAGGACTATACGATCCGTCTTTTGAACACGATGCATGTGGCATTGGTTTCGTTGCAAATATCAAAGGCAACAAATCACATCAGATCATTTCTGATGCGCTGACCATTTTAGAAAACATGGAGCATCGCGGTGCATGTGGTTGTGAAAATAATACCGGCGATGGTGCAGGTATCATGATCCAGACCCCGCATGAATTTTTCTTTGATGAATGTGTAAAGCTCGGCGTGCATCTTCCTTCATTTGGAAAATATGGCGTTGGTGTTTTATTCTTTCCGAAAGACATTCGTTTGAAAGAAGAGTGCAGAGATATTTTCAGCAGTGCTGCAGAAAAATTAGGATTAGAAATTCTAGCATACCGCAAAGTGCCTGTTAATCCAAGTGATGTTGGACCAACAGCTTTATCTGTTGAGCCTGAGATCGAACAAGTGTTTATTGCTTGTCCCGATTACATCTCTTCTCCTGAAGCATTCGAAAGAAAATTATTTGTCCTTCGCAATTATGCAACACATACCATTAATAATTCTGTAAGAAAAGATGAGATTGGTTTTTATGTTGCATCATTATCGTATAAAACTGTTGTTTACAAAGGACAATTAACAAGTCTGCAGGTTCGGAATTATTTTCCTGATCTTACCAATAAAAGAATTGTAAGTGCATTCGGATTAATTCATTCACGTTTTGCTACCAATACATTTCCTTCATGGAAACTGGCACAGCCATTCCGTTACATCGCACACAATGGTGAGATAAATACGTTGCAGGGAAATTTGAATTGGCTGAAGACAAGTGAAAAAGGTTTCACCTCTCCATATTTTTCGAAAGAAGAAATGGATATGTTGTTGCCAATTATTTTTGAAGGACAATCAGATTCTGCGTGTTTAGACAACATGATCGAATTACTCACCATGTGCGGAAGAAGTTTACCGCATGTGATGATGATGCTGATACCCGAAGCATGGGATGGCAACGAACAAATGAATCCGATTAAAAAAGCATTCTACGAATTTCATGCAGCGTTCATGGAACCTTGGGATGGGCCTGCATCAATATCTTTCACAGATGGAAAAATCATCGGCGCAACACTTGATAGAAATGGTTTACGTCCTTCACGTTATTGCGTTACCACCGATGACAGAGTGATCATGGCATCGGAAACAGGCGTACTTCCTATTGATCAAAAATTAATAAAAGAAAAAGGAAGATTACAACCGGGCAAAATGTTTGTGGTTGATATGGAGCAGGGAAGAATTATCAGTGACGATGAATTAAAACAAACTATCTGCTCACAAAAACCTTATGGCGAATGGTTGAATAAATATAAAATTCGTTTGGAAGAATTACCCGAACCGAGAGTAACATTTTCGCATTTGCATCACGATCAGGTTTTCAAATATCAAAAAGCATTTGGTTATTCAACAGAAGATCTGGAAACGATCATTGCACCAATGGCATTGGATGGCAAGGAACCAATTGGTTCGATGGGAACCGATACACCTTTGGCCATATTGAGCGATCAACCACAACATCTCAGTTATTATTTCAAACAATTATTTGCACAGGTAACTAATCCGCCGATCGATCCAATTCGTGAAAGATTGGTAATGAGCCTGGCAACATTTGCAGGTAACAACGGAAATTTATTAGTGGAAGATCCGTTGGATTGTCACAGTGTTGCATTGAAACATCCTGTGCTTGGTAATCATGAATTAGAAAAAATAAGAAGCATCGATACCGGAATCTTTCAGGCAAAAACATTGCAAACATATTTTCGTGCCGATGGAAAACCTGGCTCATTACAAAAAGGTTTAGATCGTTTATGCCGCTACGCAGTTGATGCAGTTGATGATGGTTTTGAAGTATTGATTTTATCGGACAGAGCCATCGACAGCGACCATGCTCCTATCCCGTCTTTATTAGCAACTGCTGCTGTTCATCATCATTTGATAAGAAAAGGTTATCGCGGCCAGGTTGGAATTATTGTTGAAGCAGGCGATGTTTGGGAAGTACATCATTTCGCATGTTTGATTGGTTTTGGCGCCACTGCTATTAACCCTTATCTCGCTTTATCAACTATCCGCAATTTGCAGATCGATGGAAAATTGCAAACCGATCTGGATGTTGAACAATTAAAGAAAAATTATGTAAAAGCTGTATGCGACGGATTGTTGAAAGTATTTTCCAAGATGGGAATTTCAACTTTACAATCTTATCAGGGCGCACAGATTTTTGAAATTCTCGGATTAAATAAAAAAGTAGTTGATAAATATTTTACCGGCGCAACTTCACGTATTGAAGGAATGGGATTAGATGAAATTGCAAAAGAAGCATTGGCAAAACATTTCTTTGCGTTCAGTAAAACCGAATCACCAACACAACGTTTGCCTGTTGGTGGTGTATATCAATGGAAAAGAAAAGGCGAGTTTCATTTATTCAATCCGCAAACAATTCATTTGTTGCAGCATTCAACAAGCACAAATGATTATAATACTTTCAAAAAATATTCAAAGTTGGTTAACGATCAAAGTGAAAAAGCTTGTACGTTAAGAAGCTTATTGGAATTCAAACGCAATCGACCTTCTATTTCTATTGATGAAGTTGAACCTGCAGAAAATATTTATAAACGTTTTGCTACAGGTGCCATGAGCTTTGGTTCTATCTCGCATGAAGCACACAGCACATTGGCCATTGCAATGAATAAACTCGGCGCAAAAAGTAATACAGGCGAAGGTGGTGAAGATGAATTGCGTTACGAAAAATTACCGAACGGCGATTCGATGCGCAGTGCCATTAAACAAGTTGCATCGGCACGTTTTGGTGTAACAAGTTTGTATTTGACTGAAGCTGATGAATTGCAAATTAAAATGGCGCAAGGTGCAAAGCCCGGAGAAGGTGGACAATTGCCGGGACATAAAGTTGATGACTGGATCGGAAGAGTTCGTCATGCGACACCTGGTGTTGGATTAATTTCTCCACCACCGCATCACGATATTTATTCTATCGAAGATCTGGCGCAATTAATTTTTGATTTGAAGAATGCAAACCGCACTGCACGCATCAGCGTTAAATTAGTTTCGAAAGCAGGTGTTGGAACCATTGCTGCCGGTGTTGCAAAAGCAAAAGCCGATGTTGTGTTGATCGCAGGATTTGATGGTGGCACAGGTGCATCACCCATCAGTTCTATTAAACATGCAGGTTTGCCATGGGAATTAGGATTAGCAGAAACACATCAAACATTAGTAAGAAATAAATTACGCAGCAGAATTGTTGTGCAGGCCGATGGTCAAATGAAAACCGGTCGTGATATTGCCATCGCTGCATTACTTGGTGCCGAAGAATGGGGTGTTGCAACAGCAGCATTAATTGTTGAAGGTTGCATCATGATGCGTAAATGTCATTTGAATACTTGTCCTGTTGGCGTTGCCACACAAGATCCTGAATTGAGAAAAAGATTTAAAGGCAATCCCGATCATGTTGTAAACTTTTTCAAATTCATCGTGCAGGAATTAAGAGAGATCATGGCTGAATTAGGATTCAGAACAGTGAACGAAATGATTGGCCAGGTTGATAATTTAGGATTAAGAGAAAATGTTACACACTGGAAATACAGCAAACTTGACCTGTCTCCTATTTTATATAAAGAACCTGCATCACCTTATGTTGGTTTGTACAAACAGGAAGAACAGGATCATGGTATTGCACTAGTTTTAGATTGGAAATTATTGGAAGCTGCAAAACCTGCATTGGAAAAACAGGAAAAAATAAAAGCATCATTTAATATTATCAATACCGACAGAACTGTTGGTTCTATTTTATCGAACGAGATCAGTAAAATTTATCGTTCAAAAGGTTTACCTGAGGATACGATTCATTTTAAATTCACAGGAACTGCGGGACAAAGTTTTGGTGCCTTCAATACCAACGGAATCACTTTGGAATTAGAAGGTGATGCCAACGATTATTTTGGAAAAGGATTAAGCGGTGCAAGATTAATTGTATATCCTGCAAAAGAAGCAACATTTATTCCTGAAGAAAATATCATCATCGGCAATGTTGCATTTTATGGTGCAACCAGTGGCGAAGCATTTATCCGCGGTAAAGCAGGCGAACGTTTTGCTGTTCGTAATTCGGGCGTGAATGCAGTAACAGAAGGTGTTGGCGATCATGGTTGTGAATACATGACCGGTGGCCGCGTTGTAATTCTTGGCGATACCGGAAGAAACTTTGCAGCGGGTATGAGCGGCGGTATTGCATACGTTTACGATGTGAAAGGAAACTTTGCAAACAATTGCAATACTGAAATGGTTGATCTGGATAAAGTGGAAGAAGATGATATTGCCGAATTGCAAAACTTAATACAAAAACATTTTGATTATACCGGAA
>JAGWPQ010000240.1 GCA_028877045.1 Bacteroidota bacterium
GAGCGTTTGCCTTTTCCGTATTATCCGTTGTTATCATCGCCATCCAATCATCCTATCGCAAAAAATCTGGATAATGTTTTAAGTATTTTTCCTTCATCCATCGATACTGTAAAAGCTCCGGGCATTACCAAAACAATTTTATTGGCAAGCGATACAAACAGTCGCATTATCAGCACACCGGCCATCGTTAGTTTGCAATCTGTAAAATCTGAAGACGATATTAAAACATTCACCAAAGGAAATATTCCTGTTGCCGTGTTACTCGAAGGAAAATTTTCTTCGCTGTATGCCAATCGCTTCAGCAAACAAATGCAGGATTCGGTTCAGCAATTAACAGGCGTTCCTTTTTTGCCGGCAGCAATAAAATCATCTAAGCAAATTGTTGCAAGCGATGCCGATCTTGTTACCAATGTTGTTACACAAACGCAAGGCCCATTGCCCATGGGCACACAGGAATTCGAAAATTATCAATTTGCCAACCGCGAATTTTTATTGAATTGCATGGATTATCTCGTTGGCGATGCGGGCATTCTCGAAACACGCAACAAAGATTTTACGTTACGGTTGCTCGATAAAAATAAAATTGCAGAAGATAAAACACTCTGGCAGTTCATCAACATCGTCCTGCCCATTTTACTTGTATTAATTACCGGCGGTATTATTCAATGGTGGCGTAAGAAAAAATTTGCATTGTAATTTTTTTTGTAACGAACATTTGTTTTTCATAACAGAAATAGATTGCATCCACATCTCTTCTCCTTTAGGAGAAGATGCCTGAAAGGCAGATGAGGCTTGCGTCGCACACTTGTACGCTTTGTACAATGCCGAACTTATATTCTTTGTGATAAAAAAGTCGAGTAAAGTTATAAACGTTGAAGAGTGCGACTCTTCCACCGGAAGAGTCGAAGGCAACAGGTGTTGCACAAAGCTCTTTAGCTGGGTAACAAAAAATATTCTGAGCTTCTGTGGCAATTAAAAATTAATAACTTCAGGCTAACTTATATTTGTATCTCTAAATAAATTGAATGAACTCTCACCAAATAGTTTATATTGTTTTTGGCCTGGCATTAATTATTGCATTGGTATTTGATTTGGGTTTGCTCAGCAAAAAAGGTAAAGTTGTAACTATCAAACAAGCATTAAAACAAACGCTGTTCTGGGTTTTGCTGGCATTGGCTTTCTTTGTTTTTTTATTATTTCAGGAAGACAAAAAATTTGCACTCGAATATTTAAGCGCCTACATAATGGAGTGGAGTTTAAGCATCGATAATATTTTTATTTTCATCCTCATCTTCACTTCATTTAAAGTAAAAGAAAAAAATTACAGCAGGGTTTTGTTGATAGGTATTTTAATGGCCATTTTTTTACGTGTAATTTTCATTACGCTTGGTGTTGAACTGGTAGAAAGATTTCACTGGATATTGTACATCTTCGGCGCATTTTTAATTTACACAGGAATCAGGATGTTTAAGGAAGATGAAGAAAAAGAATTCGATCCGCATCAAAATAAAGTGTATAAATTTTTAAATAAAATTCTTCCGCTTAGCCCGACAGACGGCAACGGACGATTCATTATTTATGAAAATCGTAAACCGGTTTATACCATTTTATTTGTTGTTGTTGCCATACTGGCTTCGGTTGATCTGGTTTTTGCACTCGACTCAATCCCTGCTGTGATGGGCATTTCGCAGGACAGGCTTGTAATTTATACGTCGAATATTTTTGCAGTATTAGGATTAAGAAGTTTGTTTTTTTTACTGCGAAGTGCAGTCAATAAATTTAAATATCTGCAACATGGCATTGCCACTGTTTTGGTTGTGATAGGTATAAAAATGCTTGCCGAAAAATGGATCGATAAATGGGCTACAAAAAACGAGCAGGTTGTTTATTCGTTAATTATTATTATTGTTTGCATTGGCGGTGCTGTTTTAAATTCTGTTTTGTACAACAAAAGAAATAAAATTTAATATTTTCAATTGACATACAATATTCAAAATATCGCTTCCATAACTCATGCCGATGCAAAAATTATTGCAGATGCGGAGATAGAATATTTATTGATCGACAGCAGAAAAATAATTTTCCCAACGGCTTCATTA
>JAGWPQ010000241.1 GCA_028877045.1 Bacteroidota bacterium
ATGCCGATCATTTGAAAAAATTATGTTTCGATCTGAAAAGTAATTTAGGAAACGATTATGCAGTTGCATTGGCTGCAAACATCAACGGTAAGGCAAATGTTGCCATCATGTTATCGGATAGTGTATCAAACGAAAAAGGATTGGAAGCACCGAAAATTATTAAAGAACATATCACACCAATTATTAAAGGCGGCGGCGGCGGACAAAAAACGTTGGCAACTGCCGGCGGACAGGATGCAAGTAATCTGCAGCAGGTGATCGAAAAAGTAAAATCACTTTTATAGATAGAAAGTCAGAGAAGTCTGAAAGTCAGGAAGTCCGAAAGAAATTTGAAACATATTTTTCTTTCGGACTTTTTTTGCCGCTCATCATTTCTTTCTCCTATTTAACATTTCCGAAAGCTTTCGTATTTCAAATAGTTCATTATATTTGATCTACTAAATTTTTCGTACACTAAAATAAAATATCATGTTTACAAAATTATTAGCCGTATCGTTGATCGGCATAACACTTAACAGCACTGCATTTGCGCAGGATTCATCTCAAACGAAAGAGAAAAAAGAAGAACGTATCATCATCACAAAAAAAGGAACAGGCGATCAGAAAATGACGGTTGTTGTTGATGGCGATAAAGTAACCGTAAACGGCAAACCGGTTGATCAGATGAACGACAAAGACGTTCAGGTATTAAGAGATTTTGGTAACGATGGCAATTTCTCGCTGGAACTTCCCGAAGGTTTGCATGGCATGATGGCGCCTCATGCAAATACGATGTTTACTGTTTTTAACAATAAAGCTTTTCTGGGTGTGATGACTGAAAAAGATGAAAAGGGAGCAAAAATTACCGATGTAACAAAAGAATCTGCAGCCGAAAAAGCCGGATTAAAAAAAGGCGATATCATTACTAAAGTGAATGATGCTAAAATTGAAGATGGCAATTCATTGTATGAAGCCATTGGAAAATTTAAACCCGAAGACAAAGTGAAAATTACTTATTTGAGAGATGGAAAAGAAAATACGGTAACTGCCACACTCGGCAAAAATAAATCACAAAACTTTGTTTTCAATAACAGGGATTTCAATTTCAAAATGCCACCGGATAATAATTTTCGAAATTTCAACTTCGATTACCGTCCAGGCAAACCCAGACTGGGCTTGAAGATCCAGGATATGGAAAATGGTTCGGGTGTAAAAGTCATTGATGTTGATGACGAAAGCCCCGCCGAAAAAGCAGGCTTAAAAGAAGATGATATCATTACCGAAATAAATGGCGGCGAAGTAAAGAATGTGGATGATCTGAGAAGTAAAATAAAAGACCTGAAAGAAGGTGATACATATAAAATAAAATATAAAAGAGACGGAAAAACACAGTCAGTTGAAGTAAAAATTCCGAAAAAATTAAAAACAGCCGATCTATAAATTTGTCTTTTTTCTCATGTAATCGCCATCCCGATTCTTCGGGATGGCTTTTTGTTGCAATCAGAATTATTTGCAAAATATATTTTTATCGCGCATCAATACGCCGAGAAGGTTATTTTTGCAGCCATGCTTTTTAATAATAAATACGAAGCTGTTATTGGCTTAGAAGTTCATGCGCAGTTACAAACTGCAAGCAAATTATTTTGCGGCGACAGCATTGCGTTTGGCGCCGAACCCAATACACATGTTAGTCCCATCACTTTGGGCCATCCCGGCACTTTACCAAAAACAAATAAAAAAGCTGTTGAATACGCCATCAAATTAGGATTGGCATGCAACTGCGAGATCGAAGAAAATAATTATTTCGCAAGAAAAAATTATTTCTATCCCGATCTTCCAAAAGGTTATCAAATATCACAACACACTACTCCAATTTGCAAAGGCGGATCTGTGAAAATAAAAACACATGAAGGCGAAAGAAATATTCAACTCAATCGCATTCACATGGAAGAAGATGCCGGCAAAAGTATTCACGATCGTGATGATGATTTTACCTGCGTTGATCTGAACCGTGCAGGGACCGCATTGGTTGAAATAGTGACTGAGCCCGACTTGCACAGCAGTGAAGAAGCGTATCAATATGTTACTGAATTAAGAAGATTGGTGCGTTGGATTGGCGTTTGCGATGGCAATATGGAAGAAGGAAGTTTGCGATGCGATG
>JAGWPQ010000242.1 GCA_028877045.1 Bacteroidota bacterium
CTGTTCCTTCGAACAAACAATTGCTGGCATACCAATATACCGAAGCCATATCAGGCAGATTGGGCGAGGGTTTCACGGGAAGAATATATTTGCTGGTGTGCGAATAATTTTTGCAAGGCACAACAATTAAATCGAAATGCGGTTCAAGTTTTTTTGCTCCTGTAACCGAAAAGAAACTTGAAAAATATTTTTGTTTTGCTCTGCGGATCGAAAGGTCTTCTGTAAACAAAGCTTCGAATGCAGTTGGTAATGATGACGAATATTTTAAACGTTCGCCAACCAAATACAAAGCATATTCGCCCATCGTCATTCCGTAAACAGTTGGTATGGGTTGCATGCCGACATGACTTTTAAAAGTTGTATCCAACACAGGACCATCAACATAAAAACCGTTTGGATTGGGACGGTCCAAAACGATCACCGGTTTATTATTTACAATGGCTGCTTCCAAATAATCCTGCAGAGAAGAAATATAAGTGTAAAAACGTGTGCCCACATCCTGAATATCGAAAAGCATTACATCCACATTTTTCAGGTCTTCGGCACTGGGTTTAGTTTTTTTGCCATATAAAGAAATAACATTGATGCCTGTTGCCGAATCGGTATAATTATCCACTTTTTCACCGGCATCGGCTGTGCCGCGAAAACCATGTTCGGGGCCAAATGCGACAGTGATATTAATACCAAGTTTTAATAATGAATCTACTAAATGACTATCACCAAGCGTTGCGGTGTGATTGGCAAAAACCGCTACACGCTTACCTTCCAGCAATGGCAGATATAAATCTGTTTGGTATGCGCCGGGCAAAACCGGGCCCGAAATTTTTACAGAAAATACTTTTTTTAAAAGCGCTTTATGCTTTTTTGAGCTTTTATTTTGAGAAAAAATAACAGAAATAAAAACCATTGAAAACAGTAAGAGAAATATTTTTTTCATATTCGGTATATTAATGAATGAAAGATAACTAAAAATAAATTGCCCGATAAATAGTATCGGTGTATTTTGCAAGCGGATTTTAGTTGTTTTTTTCTTTGCTGTTGAAACATATTCTTCTGCTGAAGTGTGCGACGCAACTGAAGTTGAGAAAAGATATAAAAGCTGACTTCCATATTTAATTACACAAAAAAATTACAATGCAACAAGTAAAAAAAGGTGATACCATTAAGGTTCACTATCATGGTAAATTGGTGAATGGCACAACTTTCGATTCTTCTGAAGGCCGCGAACCACTTGAGTTTGAAGTAGGCAGCGGAATGGTTATTCCGGGTTTTGATGAAGGTGTTACCGGCATGGCTGTTGGCGATAAAAAAACAGTTCAGATACCTGCCGATCAAGCGTATGGCCCAAAACAGGAAGATATGATCATGGAATTCCCTAGAGAAAAATTTCCTACCGATATGGTGCCTGAAGTGGGCATGCAATTGAATATGAACAATGGCCAGGGACAAAGTTTTCCGGTTGTGATCGTTGAGGTACAGGAAACTGTTGTTATATTGGATGCCAATCATCCTTTGGCCGGACAAGATCTTATTTTTGATCTGGAACTAGTAGAAATCAATGGTGGCAAGCCTTTAATCATAATGCCGTAGAGGAGTTATGAATTATAAATTAAAAAGTTCGATGAAATTTCATCGAACTTTTTAATTTATAATTCATAACTCCTCTACGGCATTATGA
>JAGWPQ010000243.1 GCA_028877045.1 Bacteroidota bacterium
CGATCTTGAAGAAAATATCTTGTCCGCGTTTTGCCAATGCTTTTCCTTCTTCGATGGAACTACCAACAAATTCGCTGATATCGGCACCGGCAACAAAGCTTTTTGGACCTGCACCGGTGATGATGGCAGATTTTATTTCGGCATTGGTATACACTTCATCCATCACATTATTTAAGTCGCTCATCACTTGTTGATTGAGCGCATTTAATTTATCGGGACGATTGATGGTGATTGTAAGAATATTATTTTCGAGAGAAGTCAGAATAGTTGTGTACATAAATTTTGTATTAATAATTGTGCATTAAAAATTTCGATGTTCTTTGACCCAAACTTTTATATAATCTGCAATTTCAGAAGTATTGGTTCCGGGATGAAATAATTTGCCGACACCGGATTTATTTAATTCGATGATGTCTTCATCAGGAATAATTCCGCCGCCGGTCAATAGCACATCATCCATTCCTTTTTCTTTCATCAATGCAATAACTTTTGGAAATACAGTATTGTGTGCGCCACTTAAAATACTGATGCCGATGGCATCCACATCTTCCTGTAATGCAGCATTCACAACCATTTCAGGGGTTTGACGCAGTCCTGTATAAATCACTTCCATGCCTGCATCGCGTAATGCAGTGGCAATTATTTTAGCACCTCGGTCGTGACCATCCAATCCAACTTTGGCAACCAATACTCTGATGGGGCGTTCTTTTTTCATGCAACAAACTTTGCATAAAAATAGTTTAGAATTTAATGCAGATTATATTTTGCTTTTAATTCTTTGGTACTTCTTTCTGCAATGGCTTTGGCAGTAGAATCGGGTTCGCTGTATAAAACGATCTTTGCGCCATACTCCCTCGCATATTTTTGTGTAAGCGAATCTTTGATCTCTGTTTTTGAAAAGTGATAAAAAAATGAATCGTTTTTTTCGGGCATGTCGTAAGTAAGAAACAAAAAATATTTATAGTTGAATTTATCAGGCAACCAGAAAGCAAAACTTGCATCGTCGGAATATATTTCGGGCAAATCAAATTTCTTTCTGTAGAATGCCAATGCAGCGGCTTCGCCATAATTATTTCCGTACACCATTGTTTTTTGCTGAACACTATCCGGTAATTGATGATAAACCTTTGCCATTTTTTGCGCCATCTCTTTCCAACCCAGCATATCTGCAAAATCCTGCGGTAATGGATTATTTTTTTTCTCTTCCCAATTCAACACACCGGCTTTTTCTGCATGAACAGCTTTATAAAATGCATCTAATTTTTGCGGTGACATGAAAGGAATAGCAACCGGAAAAATCACAACGGTGATCATCAGCATAAAAACAGGAATCAGCCAATGCACAATTTTTATTTTATGCGTTGAAATTATTTTTTCGAGATAAACACTTCCAATGGCTAACAGTGCAGGATAAATGCTGGCGGCATAATAAAATTTTCCTCTAAACCAAAGCAGCAAAAGGATCACAGCAAAATAAATGATACCGATGGAAATATATTTTCTTCCATCCTTTTTAAAAAATAAAAACCATAATGCCATCATCCAGATATAAAAACAGGAAAGGAACATGATGATCTGATTAACCAAAAATTCAACTCGACTGAGGTATTGCAGTTGATAATCCTGCAACATTTGCATGTGATGCAACACAGGAAAATGATGATTGTATTGCCAATAAAAATTTGGTGATACAATGAGCAATGCCAGCAACATCGCAAAATAAAAATGTTTATTCAGTAACCATTTTCTGTTTGCTGTAAGAATAAAACTTATTAAAAATGCAACGATGAAAAACGCCATGGTATATTTCGACAACATTCCCAAACCAAAACAGATGGCTAAATAATAGAGGTATTTTTTATCATTGCCATTGATCAGTTTAATAATGAAGTAAACACTTAGTGTCCAGAAAAATGCATCCAGAAAATTAGGCATGAACAAAATGTTCATCCGTAGAAAACCGGAACATAAAAAAGCAAGACAAGCAATGAAAAGCGCATATACACTGCCTTTCAGCTCCATAACAATTTTGCCGACCAATATAATTGTCATTGTTCCGAATAAAGAACTCCAGAAATAAACGGCATAAAATGAACTGCCGAATAATTTGCTGATGGCACCTAATAAGGCAAGCATGGGCGGCATTTCGATATAGCCCCATGCCAGATGATTGGCATCGGCCAAATACAAATATTCATCACGGTGCAGTTCAAATGCAGCATTGATGAATACAAACGGGATGATGAATTTAATGATGGCAAAAAAATAAATAATCCGTTTACTGTTTGGCATGAATTGATTTTTTAGTAAGATAGAAATAGAAAACGAAACAAGGAATTTCATTCCATGAAAGGCGATATAGCATTGTAAGCAGCTTTAATTGTAATTTTAGTTGTACAACAGATAATCATGTTCGAATTATTATTTAAAAGTATTACCGATAAAATCGAAATAAGCCTAATAGAGCTGGATAGTGTGCAATCTTTTTTTACTACAAAAAAATTACGCAGGAAACAATATTTACTGCAAGAAGGTGATGTTTGCAAATACATTGCATTTGTTACAAAAGGTGTATTGAAATCATATACAATTGATGAAAAAGGCGCCGAACATATTATTCAATTTGCAACAGAAGGCTGGTGGGTCTCGGATAATTATAGTTTTTTGACAGGACTTGCTGCATCTTATACAATTGATGCAATGGAAGATTCGGAATTATTGCTGATTACGCATGCAGCGATGGAAGAAATGTTATTTGCAATTCCTAAAATGGAAAAATATTTTCGCATACTTTTTCAAAATAATATTATTGCCATTCAAAACAGATTGGTTTGCTCTTTAACGCAAACAGCAGAAGAAAAATATAAAAAGATGAATGACGATTATCCCAATATCATTCAGCGGGTACCGCAACATACCATTGCTTCTTTTCTTGGCATTACTCCCGAAACACTAAGCCGCATCAGAAAGCAGCGGGCTGGAAAAGATTGAGTTTCTTGATCTATATCAATACAATTTCTTATCATAACTCAATGGAACAGGGCATTGCATGAGAGTAACTTTGTATTGTTAAAAAAAATAAAACATAAAAAAATTATCATGAAAAAATTATTATTTCTTGCTGTACTTACAATGATGGCAACAACAATGTTTGCTCAAAGCAAATCGGACGAATTAAAATCAGAACTAAAAAAATTTAAAGATGCCAATGCTTTGGTAGAAAAGTATCTTATAAAATTTGATACTCTTGATTTTACTGTATTTAGCAATCAAGAATGGGCGAGACTTCATGAAAGTCATGCCAAAAACATTATTGTATATTGGCCTGATGGACATACTACTAAAGGTATTGATGTACATATAGCAGATCTAAAACAGTTATTTGTATATGCACCTGACACAAGAATTAAAGAACATCCCATTCGCTTTGGTTCTGGTAATTTCACAGCAGTTACAGGTGTTTTTGAAGGAACATTTACAAAGCCAATGCCAATTGGTAATGGAAAATTTATTCAACCAACAGGCAAGGCATTTAAAATGCCAATGGCAACAATAGGTATTTGGAAAGATGGTGTAATGATTGAAGAACATTTATTTTGGGATAACAAGACTTATATGGATCAAATTGGGTTAGGAAAATAGTTTGTTTATTTTATTCAAAAAAAATAATCATTTTCATCATGCAGTTTGTAATTTGCTTACTGCATGATGTTTGTAAATTATACAGCGTAAGCATTTTATTAAATTAATAACAGGAGCAGCGATTATGAGCAGCATTGATACATTAAGCAGTTTTAAAAAATTCACAGATAATCTAAATCAACAGCAACATTTGATGCCTGTTTTATTTGTTGGTCATGGTTCGCCGATGAATGGCATCGAAGACAATGAATTCAGCCGTACCTGGACTGCCATGGCAAAACAAATTCCCGTTCCAAAAGCGGTGTTGGTTATTTCGGCACATTGGTTTACAAAGGGGACACATATCACTGCAATGGATTTTCCAAAAACCATTCACGACTTTGGCGGTTTTCCGAAAGAATTATATGAAGTGCAATACCCTGCGCCCGGAAATCCTTTGCTGGCAAAGGAAGCAGCTGATCTTATTCATTCAACAAATGTTGATCTGGCACATGATTGGGGATTGGATCATGGTGCGTGGACCATCATCCGGCACATGTATCCCGAAGCAAATATTCCTGTTTTGCAATTGAGTATCGATCATACAAAAGATGCAAAATTTCATTATGAACTGGCAAAAGAAATTTTTTCTCTTCGCAAAAAAGGTGTGTTGATCTTGGGCAGCGGCAACATCGTTCATAATTTAAGAATGATGGCATGGGATAAATTATATGAACCCAATTACGGTTATGATTGGGCATTGGAGATCAACAATACTTTTAAAGAATTAATTGCAAACGATGGCCACGATAAATTAATCCGATATCAGGATTTAGGAAAAGAAGCCATGTTGGCTATTCCAACACCAGAACATTATTTACCATTGATCTATTCGTTGGGATTGAAAGAAAAAAATGATCCGGTTTCTTTTTTTAACGATAAAGCAGTAGGTGGTTCTTTAACGATGACATCGGTAAAGATTGGATAAACCCCCGATCCCCTGAAGGGGAGTTGATAATGCTTTTTGAAAATATTTCGGTTACGAAATAAATGTTTTCTTCTAATTTATTTTTTGAATTTTTTATAATTCAATTTACAAACGTTGAAACTCCCCTTTAGGGGTTAGGGGGTAACATTTGTAAAGTATGTTTTATTCTTCTTATTGTTTCCTCTTTTCCTAATACCTCTGCAATATTAAAAACATGCGGGCCGAATTTTCCACCCACCAGCATGATGCGCAAAGGCAACATTAATTCGCCGGGTTTAATTTCATTTGCTGCCGCCATTTCTTTAAACTCTTCTTCCAATGCTTCATGATTCCAGAACTGCATTAATTCAAACTCACGGATCAGTTCCAGAAAAAATAAATTCTTCTGCTCATTCCATTTTGGCTGAATGGCAGCAATATCAATGGTTTCAGGCGATTTAAAAAAGAATGCGGATTGTCGTACAAAATCGCTCAGCAAGCTGCAACGGTCTTTTACCGACTCTATTACCTGTTCTAATTTTTTCTCATTTGCATCAATTCCATTTTCTTTCAACAAACCTGCAACCTGTAACTTGTAACTTGCAACCGGCAACTTCTTGATCCATTCACCATTATACCATTTTGCTTTTTCGTAATTGAATTTAGCACCGGCTTTGTGCACATGTTCCATCGAAAATTTTTCTACCAATTCTTTCAGTGAAAATATTTCCTGTTCGGTTCCGTCATTCCAACCCAACATGGCCAGCATATTTATAAATGCTTCAGGTAAAAATCCGCGTTCTTTAAATCCGATTGTTTTTTCATTTGTTTTTGGATCTGTCCAATCCATCGCAAACACAGGAAATCCAAGCCTGTCGCCATCACGCTTACTTAATTTTCCGTTGCCATCGGGTTTTAAGATCAGTGGCAGGTGTGCCCACTCGGGCATATTTTCCAAACCAAATAAATATTGCCATAATAAAATATGCACCGGTGCGCTCGGCAACCATTC
>JAGWPQ010000244.1 GCA_028877045.1 Bacteroidota bacterium
ATTTGATGAATGCAACAGCACTTATCAAAAAAATAAATAACAATAATACCGATACGATTTTTTTCATCTAAGATTTTATTTCAGTTTAATAACGATCATCGCCGCAGCGAAAGATGCAAATGTTGTGTATGCTGCTGCTCGATGATATGGTAGCAATTTCGAATTAGGGTCACCATCAATTTGGGAAGCTAGAATATTTGTAGCAAGCATCCCTGCTAAATGCACAACCGCTAACCATTTATGCAAACGGATAGCTGATAGACCTTTGTCTCTGTTAACCATTGGCGGAGGTGCAAATAAAGCCATCAATGCAGTAAAAGAATAAGTTGTATTTACTGTAAGTGCCAACAACTCATGGGTATCTTTTAAGTTATGGTAATTAGGATCTGTGCGTGGCGTATTATATAATTTAGGGCCAACAATGGCTTGCCCGATAAACCCGCCTAATGTAGCAATACCGGCTATTTGATGAGCAATAAGCATCTTTCTCCTGATCTTCATATCATTCTCTCGTATATCGGGTGTAATGGTTTTATTGCCCCGCATGAAACCATGTTCGCCCCACGCCAACCGTTGTGTGAACAACATTTTTTTAGGCAATATTTCTTGTGGTTGAGTGGTAGTTGATGTTTGCAAGCTGTTCAATAAACTGTCGGTTTGTGCTTGCATCGAAGTAAACAAAATAATAGAAAGAAAAAAGAGAACAATCTTTTTCATGCGTAAAAAATTTCAGGTTGTTTAAGGTAGATCAGAAATTGCATCTGACTAAAACAAATGTTTCTTTGTTTAGGGTTTAAAGGTATTGATAAAATCAATTAAGTTAAATAGCCTGTCGTTCATACAGGCTATTTAACATTTGATTCTATAATTTAGATGCAAAAAATCAATCAACTAAGCAGCATTATTTTTCATTGGCGGTTCGTCATCAAATGGAACGGGAATATTTACTGTGACAATAATTCCGTACGGAGAATTTTTTTCGAACTTTAGCTCCCCATTAATACTCTTCACAAGCAGATCAACAATGGCTAGCCCTAAACCTAATCCCGGGTCGTTTTGCGGTATCTTTGCGTTTTTATTCAATGGTTTAAAGTTTATCAAAGAATCGTAATTATTCGATTTGCCACAGTCGGCGATAACAATTGAATAAGTTGCATCCTTGATACTTGTTCCAATTGAAACAGGATTACCTTTTTGAGAAAATTTAAAAGCATTATCTAAAAGTTCAGTAAATAATGTTTCTATAAATCCGGCGTTTACATGCAGGTTTATATCCGCATCAATATTGCTTACTAAATCTTTTTCCCTATTGTAATTTTTTGCAGTGCTGTTTGATATCCTTTCCAATACTTCTTTTACTGATGTACTATTAGACTTATCGTCATTATCCAGTACAAGATTCTTTTCCTGCTCATGCCAATTTTTTACTTTCCGCAATAAACTAAGCAGTCTGTTACTGCTTTTTTCCATGTAACCAAAATATTCCTGCAATGATTCTTCATCTAACAAATGATGTTTTGATTTTAATAAATGCAGGTAGCCGATTATATCATAAACAGTTGCAAAAAATTCTTTATCGGTAATTAGCCTGAATCCATTTTCTATTTGGGATAACTGTATCTCTAATTTTTTGTTGATCTCTCTTTTGCGTTGCAGCCTTGTATTGATGGCTTCCAGTAATTGAGATGATTTTACAGGTTTTACCAAATAATCATCGGCTCCAAAATTCATTCCTTCACGCAAATCATCATAATCAGATTTTGCCGTTAAGAAAATAAAAGGTGTACTTGTGTATCCTTTGGTACGCAGGTTTCTGATAAATCCGTACCCATCCATTTCGGGCATCATTATGTCGCAGATCACCAGGTCGGGGCTTTCTTTTTCATACTGCGTAAGCCCTTCAATGCCGTTACCAGCGGTCACCACTTCAAAATCTTCGAACTCTAAAATTTGTTTCAGATTTTGTAATAATGGTTTTTCATCATCAATCAACAATAGCTTGGTCTTTTTCATAAAACTGGATTTTATTAAGGATATTATAATCAAAATGAATTTTAAATGTACTGCCTTTGCCTTCTTTGCTTGTTACTTCAATCCGGCCATTGTGCATTTTCACAAAACGATCAACGATCGAAAGGCCCAAACCATAACCGCTGTGCTCGTCTGAATTACCTGCACGATAAAATGTTTGGAAAATATTTTTTAAATCTTCCTGAGGAATTCCAATACCTCTGTCCTTCACACATAAAACAAATTCATCTTCCAAAAATTCCAGTTCAACAGTAACGTGCGATTTTTCGGGCGAATATTTAATTGCATTCGAAACAAGGTTGCTGAAAATATGCCACATTAAACTTGGATCTACATAAACATCTTTTGGTTCATTTTTTATTTTCAGTTTTACTTTATCCTCGCCGTATTTTGAATTGAATCTCGTTTTAATTATTCGCTGAACCAGCGCAACAACATCTGTTTCTTTGGGTTTGAAAGGCATCTGGTTTTCTTCGAATCTTCCCATCACCAAAAAATTGCGGAGCATATCAGATATCCTTTCAGATTCCTCGTAAATATTTTCGAATAATTCTCCGGCACGCGGGCTTATTTGTCCATAATCTTTTTTGATGTGCATCTCCAGCAACTCAGTGCTGCTGACGATGGTAGCCAATGGTGTGCGGAACTCATGAGACACACTGGTGATCATCTTCGATTTCATTTCATTCAGATCTTTCTCTTTCTTCAATGTTTCTTCAATGATGATCTCGGCTTCTTTGCGTTGTGTGATATCCTGAATTAAAATAGATACGCGTTTTTCGCCGTTGAACATTCTTACCAAATTCATCTTTGCAGAGAACCATTCAATTTTTCCTCCGTACGAATCCATGTATTCGATGGAATGTGAAGATTCGATCTCTAAAACAATCTGAATGGCCACTTCAAATTTCTTACCCAACTCCTCACCTTTTATATCGGTTATTCTTTTACCGATCATTAATTCTTTTGGTGTTGATAAGATCGAATCGTTATTGCACCAAACATTTACGATCGTTAAATTGGTATTTACTTCTAAAATAATATCATCAAGCGATGCAACTAAAGATTGAAGCTCATCTTTACTCACGGCCAGTTTGCGCAAAGCGATATTGGCACTCATGATAAACCTGCCGCTTTGCAGAATGGAAACAAAAAGCGGACGGAAATAAGTGATCTTTGGATTGCCCTGCGGAATTGCTTTTGAAGCAAGTATCATATTCGAAGTTACCAGCACGCCAATAATTTCATCTTTTTGCAAAAGCAGGTACATCATGAAATTAATACCTTCGAACTGGATAATGAAAACATTACTGACTTCCTGCTGAACATTATTATTAATGCCCTTCTGTATTTCGTAACATCTTTCAGCCAAAATATCCAATAAATTTTTCATCGAATCTTCTTTTTCAAAGACCCAGTTTCCACTCGACGATATTTTTTTCAATATAGGATGAGTTCCTTCCCAGTCCAATCTTGCGATAAATGAAAAGGGCGCAATGCCTTCGTTTTGAAAATACGAAAGACAAATATCGAAAGCAGTTTTTACTTTGCTTGTGTTGATGTATTGTGATTGCGCTTCCGAAATGATCTGCAAAATATTGGCATCAGGAACAAAAGTATCGGCAGGCGTTTTTTGTATTCTGATCTCATTAATGGTGATCACATATTTTCTGTCAACCTGCATTTTCCCAAATGCCGCCATTTGTATATTACACCAAAAATATTTTCCTGTATAATCCCTGATCCTGCACCAGGTAGCTTCCATACTTTCATTGCTTCTGAAAAAATTTCGGAGCAGGTCTTTTTCCTCAGGATGTAATAATTCAATAACTGTTTTTCCTTCCATCCAATCGCCGATGTATCCAAGAATATTTTTTACGGCAGGTGAAATCCGCAGAATATTTCCGTCTTCATCAATATTTAATGTGAACTCGGAGTTATCGGCTGATGCAGAGCTGTAATTGAATTCACCTGCAGATATGTCGTAAGAAATGGCACGAACACAAACATATTTGCTTAACGATTCAATTAATCTGAAATCGAATTTTGTTCTTACTTTATAAAAAGGATCGCCTTTGGCAAGCTCTACTGAATATTGTTTGAATTGGAATGCTTTCTCGTAACTATTTTTCCAGAATAAATAATGATCACTGGTTTCTGGGATCAGATGTAAAATAGCATCTCCATAATTTATTGAACTTCCATAAATCTGCTCATAAGAAATAAAGAAAGATTTATTTCCATACACCAATCTGTAGTTTTGATCAATGATCCAGAACGATTCCGGGGCATCTTCAAAAAATGATAATAAATTTTGCATAGAATGGGAATAATGGATTTCACTATAAAATAATGGTTTTTTATTTTAAACCACTGTAGTTATTTTACGGTTTTTAGTGTAGTATTTAAAATTTTAAGCCATATTTAATATATGAGCGGTTGTGTAAAGGCTGATATAATTTATTATTTTGTCGGCTAATCTTAGATAATGAAAACAGGAAAACAAGCTGCGTTAGGTTTTATATTTATTACTTTATTGATTGATGTGACCGGTTTTGGCATTATCATTCCTGTGATGCCAAAATTAATTTCCGAATTAATTAATGGCGATCTCAGCGATGCTTCGCGATATGGTGGCTGGTTGATGTTTGCGTATGCGATCATGCAATTTATTTGTGCACCTGTTTTAGGAAACCTCAGCGATAAATACGGTCGCCGGCCTGTTTTATTATTTTCTTTATTCGGTTTTGGATTAGATTATATTTTACAGGGCTTTGCGCCAAACATCGGATGGTTGTTTGTTGGAAGGATCATTGCAGGTATCACCGGCGGCAGCTTCACTACTGCTGCTGCATATATTGCCGATGTAAGTACACCGGAAAAAAGAGCACAAAATTTTGGAATGATTGGTGCTGCTTTTGGCATTGGATTTATTATTGGTCCTGTGCTTGGCGGCTTGTTAGGACATTATGGTTTTCGTGTTCCATTCTTTGCAGCTGCCGCACTTGCATTATTAAACTGGTTATATGGTTATTTTGTTTTGCCCGAATCTCTTTCGAAAGATCATCGGAGAGAATTTAACTGGAAAAGAGCAAACCCTTTAGGCTCGTTACTTCATTTAAAAAAATATCCTGTCGTTTGGGGATTAGTGGCATCCATTACTTTTTTATACATCGCCGCACATGCGGTACAAAGTACATGGACTTATTATACCATGAGTAAATTTGGTTGGGATGAAAGATTGGTTGGTTATTCATTGGGCTTTGTTGGATTAACCGTTGGCATTGTGCAGGGTGGTTTAATCAGGATCATCATTCCAAAATTAGGTAATCATAAAAGTGTATATATCGGATTAAGTTTATATGCAATTGGTTTTACATTATTTGCTTTTGCATCTCAAACATGGATGATGTTTGTGTTCATGATCCCTTACTCTTTAGGTGGAATAGCCGGACCATCTATTCAGGCAATAATTTCAAAACATGTACCGCCAAACGAGCAGGGCGAATTACAGGGAGCACTTACCAGTTTAATGAGTGCCACATCTATTGTTGGTCCTTTGTTGATGACTAATTTATTTTCTTATTTCACTTCTGGAAAAGCGCCTGTTCATTTCCCGGGAGCTGCAATGTTATTCGGCGCAATTCTTACAGTAATAAGTACTGTTTCTGCATACAGAACTTTGCGTCACGAAAAATAAATGAGCCGATCATTATTTAATGAACAACCGGTTCCGGATCATGCAAGTAATTTTTTATCGGCGAACAAAAAACTGTTCCATATTTTCTGATCTTTTTTCAAAAGAAAAATTACATGGTTCACCTCCTTCGGTCGCAATACAAAAATCATAAGAACCTTCAGGCATATGCGCAACACGAAGTTGGACGGCTTGTCCTTTAAAACTTCCTTTGCGGATGACCGTGTTATTTCCCTCTTGTCTGATGGCATACTGAAGCGTCAGTTCATGTAACGCAGGGTTAATTACTTGAACAAGCATATAATCGTAGACTACATCTTCAATAGAGATGTCATTTATCAATGTTAGGGGCATACAATGATAATTGGTTTTAAACATTAGGATATTGCTGTGTAAAATATAAATAATTTCCGAATAAAAATATGTTTTTAGCATATTTCCTGAAATTAATTAATTGATATCTTTTTAGATACGATAGCAAACAGCATTAATATTCATGCCGGCACCTACTGACGCAAACATTACTACGTCGCCTTTTTGTAAAGAATGATGTTCTAATTTTCCCTTTTTTACCAAATCAAATAATGTTGGAATAGTTGCCACCGAACTGTTTCCGAGATGATGAATGCTCATGGGCATTATATATTCCGGCAATTCGTTGATACCGTAGAGTTGATACATTTTTTTAATAATGCCTTCATCCATTTTTTCATTGGCTTGGTGCAAAAAAACTTTTTTCAGCTGATGGATATCTACACCGCTTTTATCCAAACAATCTTTCATCGCCGCAGGAACATGTTTAATGGCATACTCGTACACTTTCCGGCCACGCATTTTTATATATCTGACTTTGGGATCGGCTCCAGGCAAATTAGATTTTCCCATAAATAAATAATCTACTTCAACACCACAATGTGATTGTACACTTGCCGATAATATTCCACTTTCGGTATTTTCTTTTGCTTCCGCAATGCAGGCTCCTGCCCCATCAGAAAAGATCATACTGTCTCTGTCATAAATATCAATCACTCTCGATAAAGTTTCGGCACCGATCACCAAACATTTTTTTGCCATCCCCGATTTAATATATGCATCGGCCTGGATCAATCCCTGCAACCAACCGGGACAGCCAAATAAAATATCATACGCAATACAATTCGGATTTTTTGTTCCCAACGCTCTTTTCACTCTCGATGCCAATGCCGGCATGGCATCTGTTTGAATAGTTTCATTTTTAACATTACCAAAATTGTGTGCAAAAATAATCTGATCGATTGTTTCAGGATCAACACCCGAATCTTCAATGGCACGCTGAGATGCAATCACAGCAAGGTCCGACGCATTAACATCCTTTGAAGCATAACGCCGTTCTTCAATACCTGTTATTTGTTTAAACTTATCAGCTATCACTTCCGAAGGCAATTCAATTCGCTTATTATCTTCTCCATAAAATTCATGCGAAGCAAAATCCCTGTTACTTTTCATTTCATCCGGAATATAACTTCCAATACCTGTTATTACAGTTTTAATACCACTCATTGCTGTTGAGTTTTAATGATTGATTTATGCCTTTCATTAAAAATACGTTTTGTTGCGCATCATTAAAAAAAATCCTTGTCTTCTTTTTTATGAAGAAAACTATCTTTGAAAAAAAAGTCATGTCATTACATCTCGGCAGAAATATATTTGGAGATATTTCAAATAACGGAAATCTTTTATCGAAAGATGATGCAATGCAATTGTTCCATGATTGGGTATTAAATCCCAAACTTCAGCTGCACATGAAACAGGTTGCACATTTGATGAGATGTTGGGCCGATGAAAAAGAAAATTTAGATGCTCACGGTCAATGGAAATGGGAAATGGCGGGATTGTTACATGATGCTGACTGGGATCAGTGGCCCGATCTGCATTGCAAAAAAATAATTGAAGAATTAGAAAACAGAAGTATCGATCCCGAAGTTTTACATGCTATTGCATCGCACGGTCCCCTCCATTTTGGAGTTGAGCCCGAAACTAAAATGGATAAGATGTTGTATGCTTTTGATGAATTATCAGGGCTGATCCATGCATATTCTTTAATGCGTCCCGAAGCTTACAATGGCATGGAATTAAAGGGCGTCAAAAAAAGATTGAAAGAAAAATCATTTGCAGCCAATGTTTCCCGTGAAGATATTCAGGACGCATGCAACAGAGCTGAAATCAATTTGGATGAATTGATTGAATTTATTATTCCACGGCAGGCAACAGTTAGTTAATTACGTAACATTTTTAATGATTGCATCGAAAGATTGCAGGCCAATTAATTTTTCGGAAATAAAACCTTCGGCATATTCAACACCAATTCTTTTTCCCAGCATCATGGCTCTTGCTTTTACTGTTTCCAAAAATTGCGGCGAGGAAATATATGTTTGAGGTTCGTCAATATCAGGATTAAAAAATTGCGAACTGTAACAAAGTACTGCTTCCATCTTTTTATTCATGTGCGCCGAAATATCTATCACAAATGATGGCTGAATAAACCGATCCTGTATATAATGAAAAACATAGGATGGTCGCCATGCTTCCTGATCTTTGCCATTGTCATCTGTTTTTATTTTTCGTAGCCCTGCCAGGAAAGCCGCATCAGCAACAAGTTTGGCGCTGCGACCATGATCTGGATGACGATCATCCGGTGCATTGCAAAAAATAAATTCGGGTCGATACTTTCTGATGACCTCAATAATTTTTCTTTTATTGGTCTCATTATTTTGAAAGAAGCCATCGGACATACCAAGATTATCTCTCACAGTAGCACCTAATAAAGTTGCAGCTTTTGCAGCTTCAACCATTCTTGTTTCAGCATTGCCGCGGGTTCCTAATTCACCTCTTGTCAGATCAACAATACCAACTTTTTTTCCTTCTGCTACAGACGCAAGAATAGAACCCGAACAACCTAATTCAATATCATCGGGATGAACACCAAAGGCTAAAATATCTAATTTCATATTTTTAATTTATAAAGAATATATCCTATTTAATTTGTTGAACAGAATTACCCAAAGTACAAGTGAATGACACAACAGGTGCTGAAAAAGTTATAGCGTCTGTCAACAAAAAAATGGTTCAAACATCAAATTTAAGAAAACAATATTACAGCAAAAACAAAACCCAACCACAGTGAGTGGTTGGGTTAGTAATATGATTAGAAAGAAATTATACTTTTTCTTTTTTCGCGTAACGTTTATTGAATTTATCGATACGGCCTGCAGTATCAACCAACATATTTTTACCGGTGTAAAAAGGATGCGATGTGTTAGAAATTTCCAATTTGATCAATGGATATTCGTTCCCATCTTCCCATTTAACAGTTTCTTTTGTGGCTGCAGTTGAGCGGCTTAAAAATGAATAACCGTTACTCATGTCTTTGAAAACAACGAAACGGTAATTTGTAGGATGGATACCTTGTTTCATATTTTTGATTTTAGGTTGTACGGATTTTGCCGTACGATTATTAATAATTTTTGGATGGCAAAGGTAATGGTTGGCAGGTTTTTAGCCAAATGAAATTGATTTTAATCCGAAATGCCCTCTGGGCTTAGCTTTTCATGTTCTCGAACTGCAACGGAAGACCGAAATTCCCCGATTTGCAAAGTGCAATAACTTCCTGCAGATCGTCGATTTTTTTGCCTGTAACACGAATAATATTGTCCATGATGGCGGGTTGTACTTTTAATCCGGCATCTTTAATGGCCTTCACAATTTTTTTTGCATCTTCCTGCTTCAACCCGTTTTTTACAGAGATTTCTTTCTTTACCACTTTACCGCTTGGGTAAGCATCTTTACTGAAATCGAATGCAGCGGCATCAATGCCCTGTTTCATGGAGCGGCTGATGATCACGTCCAACACCTGTTTCATTTTCATATCGCTCTCCACTTCTACCATAACGATGTAATCTTTTTTATTGAGTTCAATGGACACATGAGAATCTTTAAAATCAAAACGATTCTGAATTTCTTTTTTAACGGTATTGATCGCATTATCCAATGTTTGCAGGTCAACTTTACTGGCAATATCAAATGATGGCATAAAAAAAATTTTTACAAAGATAAATATGTAACGAGTTTATTACATTCACATTTATAAAACAATTGCCATGAGCCAAAATATACACCGAAGAGAATTTATCAGAAATTCAAGTTTAGCCGGATTATCAGTAGGATTATCCATCAACAACATCCAATCATTCTTACCCATTCAAAAAGAGAAGGTCCGCATAGGCCTGATTGGCGTGGGTTTGCGGGGGCAAGAACATGTTCGTTTAATGGCCGAAAGAAACGATGTGGAGATCATTGCCATGGCCGATCCCGATAAACAAATGATGGCTGATGCACAAAAAATCATTTTTAAAGCAGGCAAGAAAGCACCCATTGAATTTGGAAACGGGAATCACGATTATAAAAATTTATTGAACCGCAATGATATTGATGCCGTAATAATTGCAACCCCATGGGAATGGCATATCATTCAGGCCATTGATGCCATGAATGCCGGAAAAATTCCCGGCGTTGAAGTGTGCGGTGCCATTCATTTACAGGACTGCTGGGATATTGTGCATGCGAGTGAAAGAACAAAAGTTCCTGCAATGATCTTGGAAAATGTTTGTTATCGCAGAGATGTGATGGCTGTTTTAAATATGGTTCGACAGGGAATGTTTGGCGAGTTATTGCATTTACAGGGCGGCTACGAACATGATCTGCGCGGCGTGAAATTCAATGATGG
>JAGWPQ010000245.1 GCA_028877045.1 Bacteroidota bacterium
AAATCCGGGGATTTCCTGAACAGTTACTTCAATATCCTCGGGATGAATAATGATCGGATCTTCATTATCGAAAGAATAATCCACACCGGTTAAAGTGTACATTCCTTCCAGCACAGTGCTGATGGCTTCATCATCTAATTTCGCAATAAGGTCGGCAGCCAATTTCATTTGCTTGCCCAAACGTTTGCCTAATGTTTTAAAATTTGCTTTCGCTTTTCTTTTGATGATATCATTATTCGCATTCAGTATCACCACTTCTTTTACGTTCACTTCGCTTTTAATGATGTCTTCCATCGCTTCGATATGCGCTTGCATTTTATCATCCAATGCAGGAACAAAAACTTTTTGCAAAGGTTGACGAACTTTAATATTTACTTTTTTGCGAAGCGATAATATCAGTGAACAAATCTCCTGTGCCAACTGCATTCTTGTTTCCAGATCAACATCAATGGCATCAGCATTTACTGTTGGGAAATTTGTGTGATGAATAGATCCAGCATCAAACCTTTTGGTGATAGCATTTAAGTTTTGAAAAACAGCATCGCTGAAAAACGGTGAGATAGGCGCCATCAATCTGGTGATGGTTTCCAAACACTCGTACAAAGTTTGATAAGCCGAAATCTTATCAGTCTCATATTCGCCTTTCCAGAATCTTCTTCTGCACAAACGAACATACCAGTTGCTGAGATGCTCATCCACAAAGGTTTCTATGGCACGGCCCGCCAATGTTGGCTCGTAATCATCCAATGATTCAGTAACAGTTTTTATTAAAGTATTGAGTGATGATAATATCCAGCGATCGATCTCGGGACGATCTTTTATTTCGATATATTTTTCTTTAAAAGCAAAGCCATCAACGTTTGCATACAAAACAAAAAATTGATAAGTATTATACAATGTGCCAAAGAATTTTCTTTGCACTTCCTGAATACCTGCGAGATCAAATTTTAAATTATCCCACGGCGATGCATTGGTGATCAAATACCAGCGTGTTGCATCGGCACCATATTTTTCAATGGTGTCAAATGGATTTACCACATTGCCCAAACGCTTACTCATCTTATTGCCATTCTTGTCCAGCACCAATCCGTTCGATACAACAGTTTTATAAGCACGTCCATCAACTTTATCAGACGGCAGACCGGCATTCTTTAATTCTTCTTCAACACTTTCTTTAATTAAACTACCGATGGCATGCAAAGTATAAAACCAACCACGTGTTTGATCAACACCTTCGCAAATAAAATCGGCCGGATAATTATTGGCAAAAATTTCTTTGTTCTCAAAAGGGAAATGCCATTGCGCATAAGGCATGGCACCGCTATCAAACCAAACATCAATTAAATCGGCAACACGTTTCATTGGTTTGCCACTGGCACTTACTAAAATAATTTCATCAACAAATGGTTTGTGCAGATCAAGATCGACAGATGACAGATGACGGTTGACAGAATCGCCCAAAACCTTTTTAGCTTCTTCAGCTTTTTCAATTAATTCTTTGATGGAACCAATGCAAATTTCTTCATTGCCATCTTCGGTTCTCCATACCGGCAACGGTGTTCCCCAAAACCTGCTGCGGCTTAAATTCCAATCCACCATATTTTCCAGCCAGTTACCGAAACGCCCTTCACCGGTTGATTTTGGCTTCCAGTTAATGGTTTTATTCAACTCAACCATTCTGTCTTTTAATGCAGTGGTTTTAATAAACCAGGCATCTAACGGATAATATAAAATGGGTTTATCGGTTCTCCAGCAATGCGGATAACTGTGCTCGTATTTTTCTACTTTAAAAGCACGGTTTTCTTTTTTCAGTTTTACGCAGATGTCAACATTCACATCCACATAATCTTTTTCGTCCTTATAATTTTTTACATAACGGTTGCTGAATTCACCCAAGCCATCTAAAAATTTTCCTTCACGATCAACCATCGTTAAAATGCCGATATTATTTTTCTTTCCAACTTTATAATCGTCGGCACCAAAAGCAGGAGCGGTGTGCACAATACCGGTACCATCTTCAGTGGTAACAAAATCCCCTAAAATAATTCTGAAAGGATCGCCACCTGCAACATCAGCACTATTTGCTTCGTAGGGCATCAATTGTTCGTAACGACAATTTTCTAACTCACTTCCTTTGAATGCTGAAATTATTTTCCAGGGAAGAATTTTTGCTTTTTCATTGTAAGTATCAAAGTCACCATCTTTTCCTTCTTCTTTGAAATACTTATCCAGCAAGGCTTTCGCCAAAACCACATTAATAGGAAGATGCGTGTATGGATTAAAAGTTTGTACTAAAACATAATCTATTTTTTCGCCAACAGTCAATCCTAAGTTTGATGGAAGTGTCCATGGTGTTGTGGTCCATGCCAAAAAGAAAACTTCGGCACCATGCACTGCATCATGCAAGAACTTATTTTTTTCATCCTGCACTGCACGGAACATAGCAACAGCACTGGTATCTTTTACATCTTTGTAAGTGCCGGGCTGATTTAATTCGTGAGAACTTAATCCTGTTCCTGCAGCCGGCGAATAAGGTTGAATGCTTACACTTTCGTACAACAATTCTTTATTGTACAATTGTTTTAATATCCACCATAAACTTTCGATATAATTATTTTCAAAAGTGATGTAAGGATCATTCAGATCAACCCAATAGCCCATTTTTTTGGTGATATTATCCCACTCGTTTTTATAACGCAATACCGCTTCGCGGCATTTTTTATTATACTCTTCAACCGATATTTTTTTGCCGATATCTTCTTTGGTAATGCCCAATTCTTTTTCAACACCCAATTCAACTGGCAACCCGTGTGTATCCCAGCCGCCTTTGCGTTTCACCTGAAATCCCTGCATGGTCTTGTAACGGCAAACCATATCTTTCAATGTTCTCGAAATCACATGGTGGATGCCGGGCATGCCGTTGGCACTGGGCGGACCTTCATAAAACACAAAAGGCGTTGCACCATCGCGTAACGAAACACTTTGTTCAAAAGCATTGCTATCTTCCCACTTTTGCAAAATCTCTTTTTCAATGGCGGGTAAATTCAGTCCTGAAAATTCTTTGTATTTAGCACTCATAAAACACCTGTCCTGCTTAATTTTAAAGGCAGCAAAGGTAATAAA
>JAGWPQ010000246.1 GCA_028877045.1 Bacteroidota bacterium
CAGCTATTTTGCGCTATTTATCATTCCTTTCTTGCTCATTAAAAGCCAGGAAGACTTTTTATTCTGGCTCAAGGTCCTGGCCGCTTCCTTTATTTTGCCTGTGCTGTATGCTGATATCGACATGGCGCACGGCGGGCATTATTTCGAAGATGCCGGTATGCGCGTCATGGGCACTTTTACCCATCCCAATATCCTGGCTTTTTATTTGGTGCTGGCCTTTACCTTTTACTTCTATCTTTTTAATGGTGCTGGCCTGCAAATCGCCTTTATGAACCTGAGCCAATGTAGGTGCAATAACCAAAGAAACGATCGACATCAATTTGATGAGGATATTCATTGATGGTCCGGAAGTATCTTTAAACGGATCACCAACGGTATCACCTGTAACAGAAGCTTTATGCGGTTCAGATTTTTTATAATAGATCTCACCATTTATTTCAATTCCTTTTTCAAAAGACTTTTTAGCATTATCCCATGCACCGCCTGCATTGTTCTGGAACATTCCCATCAACACACCACTAACTGTTGCACCGGCAAGGAAACCACCCAAAGCTTCAGGGCCCAAAATAAATCCAATGATCAACGGCGATATGATTGCGATTGCTCCGGGTAACATCATTTTTCTGATGGAAGCATTGGTAGAAATGGCAACACATTTATCGTATTGCGGTTTACCTGTTCCTTCCATGATTCCCGGAATAGTTTTAAACTGGCGGCGAACTTCTTCAACCATTGCCATGGCAGCCTGTCCAACGGCACGAATGGCCAACGAAGAGAAAATGAATGGTATCATTCCACCCACAAATAAGCTTGCTAATACTTTAGCTTTATAAATGTCAATGCCGCTCATGGCATAGCCATTATTATTGATCACACCTACATAAGCAGCAAATAATGCCAATGCAGTCAATGCAGCTGAAGCAATGGCAAAACCTTTACCGGTAGCAGCAGTCGTATTACCCACAGCATCCAATACATCAGTTTTTTCGCGAACATCTTTTGGCAATTCACTCATCTCTGCAATACCGCCTGCATTATCGGCGATCGGACCAAAAGCATCGATGGCCAATTGCATGGCTGTTGTTGACATCATACCTGCAGCAGCAATGGCAACGCCATATAAACCTGCGCATGCAAAAGAACCCCATATTCCTCCGGCTAAAACCAGGATAGGTAATAAAGTAGATTCCATACCTACAGCCAATCCACCAATAACATTTGTCGCATGACCGGTAGATGATTGACGAATGATTGACAGCACGGGGCGTTTGCCCATGGCTGTGTAATATTCGGTAATGATACTCATTAAAGTACCCACAGTTAAACCAACTGCAATAGCACCCAGTACACCATCACGTGAAAATTCTATGCCTCTCAATGTCATTGTTGGCGGAAGGATATAATAAACCAGGCCTGCACATGCAAAAGCGGATAAAACGATAGATCCCCAGTTGCCCATATTCAGGGCTTTCTGAACACTATTGGTATTAATTCCGGCAGTATCACTGATCCTGACAAAAAGGGTCCCGATAATGGAAAATATAATACCTACGCCGGCGATCAGCATTGGTAAAAGAATAGGAGCATAACCGCCAAAATTATCGACTGATTTTGTTTCTTGTCCCAATACCATCGTTGCTAAAACTGTTGCTACATAAGAGCCAAACAGATCGGCGCCCATACCTGCTACGTCACCCACATTATCACCTACATTATCGGCAATAGTTGCAGGGTTGCGCGGATCATCTTCAGGAATACCTGCTTCAACTTTACCCACTAAATCGGCACCCACATCGGCAGCTTTTGTATAAATACCACCACCAACACGGGCAAATAAAGCGATTGATTCGGCACCCAAAGAAAAACCGGTTAGTATCTCGATCGTTCTAACCATTTCTTCCGAATTCGCAGCAGCAAGCGGTGCAAAAATTTGTTTGAGGATGATGAATAATCCACCCAAACCCAACACTGCCAAGCCTGCAACACCCAATCCCATTACAGAACCGCCGGTAAAAGAAACTAATAATGCTTTTGATAAACTTGTTCTTGCTGCATGTGCAGTACGAACATTGGCTTTGGTAGCTACTTTCATTCCGATATAACCGGCGGTAGCACTGCTTACAGCACCAATGATAAATGCAATGGCAATAGACCAATGAGAATTAGGATTTGTTTGCGACATTACACCAAGTAAAAGGGCAACGATCACAACAAAATAGGATAAGATCTTCCACTCGGCTCTTAAAAATGCCATGGCACCTTCAGCGATATAAGTGCTGATCTCTTTCATTCTTTCGTTGCCGGCTTCTTGCCGCGAAACCCAATTAGATTTTATTAACGTGTAGATCAAACCTACAATTCCCATCGCCGGTACGGCGTAAAACAAATTGTTCATAAGCGAGATGTTAGCTAAACTTTATTTTTTAATAGGTCGGCAAAAATAGGGGAAAACGGGTTAAATGGTACTTATTTTTCGATTAAACAGCTATAGTATTGTCCATAAAATTTTATTATTCCTCTATATCTGTACTATCATTTTCAATTGTAGAAAACACATTGATTAATTGTCGTGCTTTATAAATTGATTTATTGAATTTATTGCCAAGAATGATCAGCGTTGCGGTATCGCTTACTAATCTTGTAAATACTGTATTGTTACCGTGCCACCAGCCGTTGTGATAAATGACCGTGTCTAAATTATTATCTGTAATTTGTAAATGCCAGCCCAATCCATAATAATGCCCTTTTTTTCTTTCGAATGTTTGCGGGTGGGCTGCCATTTCAACGGTCGATTGTTTTACAAATGTTCCTGTATATAATGCTTTATCCCAAAGCAACATATCACGAACGGTGCTGTACACATTTTTATCGCCATAGATATAATCGAATTTTTCGAGCATATACGGCACTTTTCTGTAATTATAAGAAGGTACATAGTTGGCAATATCTGCACTGCTGAAAATAAAAGTATTTTTCATGCCGAGTGGCGTAAACACACTGTCCTTCATATATTGCGGGAAAGGTATCTTAGTGATCTTTTCAACGATGATGGCCAGGATGGCAAAATTTGTATTGCAATAATTGAACATCCTGTTCGGCGCAAATTGAACCGGTGGTTTATTATCGATCATGTATTGCAACATCACATCATTTGTGATCAATCCGTTTATTACCGGCGCATTTTTATTTTTTATAACCCTTGTATGTTTTATTAATTTTCCTCTTTTATTTTTTGTATAATAAGTTTCTGTTTTGCTGCCGTCCATGAAATGTTCGTATTTAGGCAGACCACTTTGATGAGACAAAAGTTCGCGTATAGTAATATTATGATATGGAAATTTTGGAATGAAATGCTGAACAGAATCATCCAAAGATATCCTTCCTTCTTCCCATAACTTTAATACCGTCATGCCTGTAAATGTTTTTGATATCGAGGCGATCTGAAAAGGGGTAGTAGAGGAAATATTCTCTTTTGTTCTGGTATCATAGACCCCGTGATAGTCTTCAAAAACAATTTCACCATCTTTTGCCAGCAATACACTGCCGTTAAATCCTTTATTTAAAAGCATTTGCTGATATAAGGGTTGTATAGCCTCGGCATATCTTTCTTTGGCCGACTGGCTGACAGTATTGAATTGGAATCCGTTATTTTTTATTTCTTTTTTTGGTGAATGCTGTTGCGAGTGACAGGAACAAAATAAAAAAGATAATATAATCACATTTACGGTACGCTTCATGCTTATTGTTATTTTTAAGTGCCGCAAATATAACCGAATATGATACTGAGAAATGAGGTTTGCCACAGGCGTGGAAAAAATATTCATTCTTCACTTTTAAAATAACATTTAATTTCGCGGCCATGAGTACAGAAACAACCAGCTACCCCAAAGAAAAAATTAATATTCTTTTTTTAGAAAACATCAGCGATAAAGCTGTTCATAAATTCAAGCAAAACGGTTATGTGAATGTGAAGAAACTGAGCGCGGCATTAAGTGAAGATGATTTGATACATGCGCTGAAGGATGTGCACTTATTAGGCATCCGCTCAAAAACACAGGTTACTGAAAAAGTAATTCAATCGGCAAAAAAATTACAGGCCATCGGTTGTTTTTGTATTGGCGTGAACCAGGTTAATTTAAAATCAGCTACAAAAAATGGTATCGTTGTTTTTAATGCACCATACAGTAATACAAGAAGTGTGGCCGAATTAATTATTGGTTTATCTATCATGCTGATCAGAAGAATTCCTGATAAAAATAAAGCGGCACATGAAGGTATCTGGAACAAAGATGCCAAAGGCAGTTTTGAATTACGCGGAAAAACATTGGGAATAATCGGTTACGGAAATATCGGTTCGCAAGTAAGTGTGCTAGCCGAAAGTTTGGGAATGAAAGTTATTTTTTATGATGTGGAGACCAAACTTCCATTGGGCAATGCCAGTTCGTGCAAAAACCTGAAAGAATTATTATCGCTCAGCGATATTGTTTCGTTGCATGTTCCCGAAACGGCACAAACAAAAAATCTGATCAATAAAAATAATTTAAAATATTTCAAAAAGGGCGCCA
>JAGWPQ010000247.1 GCA_028877045.1 Bacteroidota bacterium
AAGGCATGGAGCATATACGATATAGCTAACCGTATATCTTCATTATATTTAGTAATACCTCCTTTTGATATAACCCGTATATAACCCGAGTATAACCAAGGTATGACCCGTGTATAACCCGACATATATAAGAGTCGGGTTATACACTGTTTATATGCGCTTTATTATTACATGATAAGATGTTTAGATTACTGTCTGGTAGCTATCGACCATAAGCAAATAGTCCTACAGCCAGTATTGACGGCTTAGCGTATACAGAAAAGACTAGGACAAAGTAATTAGCTCTACAAAAGCAGGGTTTTTAATTCGAGAAGCTGCCTTGTAAGGGATGTTTTGGCAATAAACTCTTTGGATTCTTCGGCATATTAAATCCGTATTTCTACAAAAGCGGACCATCCTGGAAGTAATAACAGGCAATGTATAACCCCCTTGTTTCACGTGAAACAAGAGAATGGACTATTTTGAATGGAGTTTTTTAAATAGTCGCAGATATTGCTCTTCCTTCTGCCGCATTTCTGCTATTTCGCTTTTCTTTTTGTCTTTATAACCGCACAAATGAAGCGACCCATGAAAAATAACCCGCAAAAGTTCTTCATTAAACGGGACTCCTAATTTTAAAGCGTTGTCTTTAACCCTAGCAATACTAATATACACTTCGCCTGTAACTGCTCCGGAAGCTTCTTCAGATAGATCGAATGTTATAATGTCGGTATAAAAATCATGATTAAGAAAATCACGGTTAATTTTTAATAAATAACTATCGGTGCAAAAAACAAAGTTCAAAGATTCAAGATGTACACCTTCATTGTTGAAGATAGACGCTAGCACAAGCCGAATCTTCTTTTTATTCAATAACCGAAAAGAATTGATTGTAGAATGAAAAACTATCTTTTGCATATTTATTGGCTTGCTCCAAAATTCGTAACAAAAAACCAATTGCTAAATTTACTTTTGCAGATATTTAAAGATCAAATGAAAAGACTAAGCGAGTTAAAGATTGGAGATAGGGCAACTATTTTATCTTTTGAAAAGGATGAAATTTTTATCAAACTCATGGAAATGGGTTGTTTGCCCGGCGAGCAGGTAAGAGTTGATCAGATTGCACCGCTTGGTGATCCGATATCAATTTCTATAGCAGGCTATAGTCTGAGTCTAAGGATAAACGAAGCGAATAGTATTTTTGTAGAAAATGTAAACGATTGATTATTAAATAATTAAATGAAAATTGGTTTATACTTTGGCTCATTCAACCCCATCCATAATGGTCATTTGATTATTGCAAACTATATTGTAAATAATTCGGAATTAGAGCAAGTTTGGTTGGTAGTTAGCCCGCAAAATCCATTTAAAACATCTTCAGTTTTATTAAACGAATACGATCGTCTTTTCCTGGCACGAATTGCTGTTGAAGAGGAGCCCCGATTAAAAGTTACAGATGTAGAATTTAAATTGCCCCAACCTTCCTACACGATTGATACACTAACCTATTTAGAAGAAAAGTTTCCACAAAACGAGTTTACGATCATTATGGGAAGTGATAGTTTTCAAAATTTACACAAATGGAAAAATGCTGATTTGATTCTAAAAAAATATTCAATCATTATTTATGAAAGACCCGGTCATAAAGTGAATGAAAGTGTTGACAAAGGAAATAAAATTAAAATTTTGCATGCACCGTTGTTAGAAATATCAGCAACTACAATCAGACAAAACATAAGGCAGGGAAAATCAATCCGATACTTAGTTCCCGAAAAAGTAAGAGAAGAGATTGAAAAAGGAGGATATTATAAATAAAACATCAAATAATTCGACTAAAAAGTCGTTTTAAACATCGTAAATAAAATAAAGTATGAAAATTAATTACCCCCAGATTTTATTGGTAGCATTTGTTGTGTTTGCAATCTCCTGCGTTAGCCCAAAAAAATATCAACAAGCCGAGGCAAAATATACGCAACTGAATGGTGCATATCTTGATGTGCAAAACAAATATCGGGAATTGCAAGGAGACCTAAATGCATCTAAAAATCAAAATACTGATTTAACCAATCAATTAGCAAAACAAAAAGCAGAAGCAGATGCAAAGATCAAAGATCTCAACAGCCAAAATGAATATTTGAAACAAAATAATAATCTGGTTTTAAATCAGCTAAAAGATTTGTCGGTAGTTACCGGAGCACAGGCAGAAAGCATCAAGAAATCGTTGGAAAATATAGGAGCAAAAGATACTTACATTAAAGATCTTCAGTCATCAATTGCCAGAAAAGATTCATTGAATATGGTTTTGGTAATGAATTTAAAGGGTGCTATTGGAAATATTGGTGATGATGATATTAATATAAAGGTTGAAAGAAGTGTTGTATATATTGACATTTCGGATAAATTATTATTCAAAAGCGGTAGTTATGATGTAACAGAAAGGGCCAAGGTTGTTTTAGGAAAGGTTGCCAAGGTTTTAGCAGCACAACCCAATCTAGAATTTATGGTGGAAGGTCATACCGATAGTATTCCGTATAAAAATGGGGCGCTGATTGATAATTGGGATTTGAGTGTGAAACGCGCAACAACAGTTGTGCGTGTATTGCAGGGGCAATATGGATTAGATCCAAAACACATCACAGCAGCGGGTCGCGGCCAGTATTTGCCAATTGCCGATAACTCAACTGCAGCCGGACGTGCAGCTAACAGAAGAACAAGGATTGTAATTCTTCCGCAACTCGATCAATTCTTTAAATTGTTGGAAAAGAAATAAGTAATCATAAAGTTGAATTTATACGCCATTCTGAATATTCAGAATGGCGTATGTTTTTTAAATACACGATATTTTTACGCGATCTATTAAAATAACCACTTAAATTTATTAGACCGATTCCTATGATTATAAGATACCCGCTCTGTAATCATTGATATAAATAAGAAGATGTATTATGTATCATGGTTTACTAAAATATAACTGTTATTTATTATTCATTTTATTTATTATTTTTTTTAAAGACGCCAAGGCTGATGCAACAAAAATAAAAGATGTCGTAGCGGTTAAAGGAGTAATTGATATTCGGGAAGTTGATTTGCAGAAAACAACAGTACATCTACGCGGCGACTGGGGTTTTTATTGGAAAAAATTATTGGCACCTAATTCTTTTGATTCGGCTAAACCAGCATATTTGCCTTTTCCGCAATTGTGGAATAATACGGTTTTTAACGGGAAACGATTGTCTCCCTTTGGATACGCAACATATACACTAACTGTTTTACTACCCAAAGAGAAACAGGATCTTGCTTTACAAATACCCGATGTTTATTCTTCATATCGGCTTTATATAAATGGAGTTGAATTTGCCAGTAACGGGAACCCCGATTCAACAAAAGAAAGATCAATTCCCAAATGGATCAGCAAA
>JAGWPQ010000248.1 GCA_028877045.1 Bacteroidota bacterium
AAAATTTCAAGAGAAAAAATTAAAAAAGACAACTGGATCATTCTAACACTTGAAGAAGCTGATGAAGTTAATTGGACAAATTATATTGAAGAAAATGAAGGAAAAAAATATTTTGAACAAGCTCTAATTGATGGTTGGGTTTTAGTTTTTCATACTTACCCAGATGTTTGACTTGAATGCTTCACATATTTACTCGCTTAAACAAAGCTGCAAACATAGAATCTGCTTTTATTTCATATCCTTTCAATAATTCTTTTTTAATTAATTGCAGTGATGGAAATTGTTGTTGAATAAAATCAACCGCATCTTCATTTTCTTTTTTAAATACCGAACAGGTGATGTATAAAAAATAACCATCTTTTGCCAGATGAGGGATGGTATTGCTGATTATTTTTTTCTGCAAAGCCGCATATTCATTGATCTTTTCCTGATCGAAAAAAAACAATTGTTCGGGTGTCCGGCTCCAGGTACCGCTACCGCTGCAGGGAGCATCGCAGAGAATAATGTTAAATGTTGAATGTTGAATGCTAAATGCAGGTTTGATAAGATCGGCAATAAATGAATTGTATTTTTTTATGCCGGCTTTTGCGAAACGTTGTTTGAGATTCTGTAAAATAGAAGAACGTACGTCTGAAACAGTTAATTGAACATTTTGTAAAACATCCATTGCAAGAATTGATTTACCGCCACTGGCTGCACAGCAATCCCATAGCTGAGTCGGGAGTTGGGAGTCATTAGCCGGGAGTTTAAGAAATTCGGTGATGCGTTGAGATGAATGATCCTGCACCACCACTTCTTCATCAATATTTAAAGCCGAATCTATTTTACTTGAGTTGGGCAATGATAAACAAGTTGATGATAATTGTTTAAATGAGATTTTATTGGTTTGTAATTTTTCAGCAACTGCTTTTTCTTTATTGGGGCGGATGCGCAAAAATAGGTCCGGTTGAATTAAATGTGATAGAGCTAAGGCAGTAGCGTCAATTGTTCCACTTAATTCATCCTGCCAGGGAAAAATATCTTTTAAAGAAAAAGAGGGAAATTTTTTGAAAAGGAAATTAATTCGCTCCTGCAAATTCTTGCTCCATTCATTCCATGATTCATCAAATAAAATACGCCATTCTCCTGCTTCATCATTACACAAATAAATAGCTGCTTTTAATTTTTCTTCGGCAGGCAATTCTTTCAAAGCATGGCCTAACCGGTAATAGCAATAACACAGATGCGAAATGAATTTGCGGTCCTTTGAGCCGTGTTTTTTATTTTGAGAAAAATATTGTTTTAAGAAATGTACCAATGGAACTGAACCATCATACTTTTTAATTAAACTGATCGAAGTGTTGAAATATGACTGAAAACGCATTAAATTACTTTTTAGGCCCACAAAAATCAAATGGCAATTTTAATATATACCTTCTCAAATTGAGCTAATTAGAAAGCTTCTTTCGGTCCAAATATCTTTAATTTAGCGAACTCAAATTTTTTTCCCTCAAAATTTCATGGTTTAAAGCTTAGCCCTTACCTTTGCCGTCCTTAAAAAGGAAATATGGCAAATCACTCAGCTACTAAAAAAGATACAAGACAAGCGTCAAAACGCAGAGACAGCAATAAGTATTATGGCAAAACTACCCGTAATGCAATTCGTGAGTTAAAAACTTCTGATGATAAGAAGGTTTATGACGAGAAATTACCTGATGTTATTTCTATGATCGATAAATTGGCAAAACGCGGTATCATTCATAAGAATAAAGCTGCTAATTTAAAGAGCAAATTAGCAAAGACAAAAGCCAAAGCTTAATTACATATAAATTAATTGAAGAAACAGTTGACGATTTAGTTGACTGTTTTTTTATGCCCCTACCTTAAAGCTTGTGGTGAACCGGTTTGTATTTTTATCGGCAAGGCTATATTTAAAATTGCCGTGATGCAGCATAATGATCCTATCTACGATTGAAAGTCCCAGCCCAAAGCCTTTAATATCTTTTGAATTACTTCCCCGGAAGAATGGCACTTTTAGTTTTTCGATTTCCGACTCAGTCAATGTGCTTCCCTGATTATCGAAATGTATATTGATGAATTCTGCAGAGGCATCGATGGTTACAACTATTTTTTTATTGGTAGAATATTGCCATGCATTTTTTATTAAATTACTGAAAGCTACTTTTAAAAGGGCTTCATTTCCTTTGATCATTAAACCGTTTTCATCGTCTGGAACATTTGTAAACTGCAAGTCAATATCGATGCCCTGCAACATTTTTTTAATATTGCTGATAGTATCGTACAATACTTCATCTACACGTATCAATGGCCATTTGTCGGATGATTGAATTTTCTCGTATTGCGATAACAATAATAAAGAATTGGTCAAATCGATTAATCCGGACTGATCTTCTTTTAAAGATTCCAGAAGCTTTTTATACTCTTCTTTCGAAAGATCTTTTCGCAATGCCGATTCTGTTTGAGCCAGCATCGAAGCCAACGGGGTTCTCAGTTCATGTGATGCATGATGAACAAAGCTTTTCTCTGATTCAAATGCCTGATTTAATCTTTCAAGCATAGCATTGAAGTTTCTTGCGATATGGTTTACTTCATTATTTTTTTTACCAACACTTATTCGTTCAAAAAGGTTTAGTTCGGTTGTACGTTTAATTTGCTCACCCAGCCGAACCAAAGGTTTGAAAGCCTGATGTACAAATAAGAACGAGAACAATAAAGTAATGACAAAGCCTGCAATAAATACAGTTCCTAAAATAAATTTTAATGTTCGTAATTTGTTTAGCCCATTTGTGTCAATGCCTGAAACAAGTACATAGACTTTATTCTCTGGTATATATAATGCAATGCATTCTCGTATACCAACTGAATACCGGTATTCAAATTTCGGCGCATTACGTATGTTTTGTGCAAACGAAGCATTTAATTCTACCGACAGAGAATCGGGATCTTTGTATAAAACATGATAAGAAGAGTCATGGATCGATAATGTTTCGTTGCTGAAAAAATCATTGCAGATACTCGACAGATCAGATGACAAAAATTTTTTATTGTCCGATTTGTCCAGAACAAATTCTTTATAGATCATGTACCCATCCGACCGCAAATGATTGTACGAATCGCTTTCCCTGTAATTAAAATAAAGAATATAGATGGATGCAGAACTTATAATTAATACAAGTGCTACAAAAAAAGTAAACAGAACAGCGAAACGTAATTTCAGATTCATACAGTTATTTTATTTCATGTAATAACCAAAGCCGGGTTTGGTATGAATCAATTTATCTTCGAATTTCTTATCAATTTTATTTCTGAGAAAACTAATATACACTTCGATGGTATTGGTACCCGTATCAAAATTCAGATCCCATACTTTTTCTAATATTTCATGCTTCGATATTACCTTGTTCCTATTGCTTGCCAATAAGGTTAATAATGAAAACTCTTTTGCGGTAAGTGGGATTTCTGCACCTGCTCTGGTAACTATTTTTGTTATGAAATCGATGTGAAGGTCTTCCACATCAATAAATTTAATATTGGATTCTTCCGAATCGGTTCGTTTCAATGAAACCTTGATCCGGGCAAACAATTCATCAAAATGAAAAGGTTTTACAATATAATCATCAGCGCCATAACCAAATGCATCAATCTTATCCTGCAGTTCGCCCAAAGCAGTAAGCATGATGATCGGAATATTTTTATTGGCTGCACGGAATTCTTTACAAAGTGCCATCCCATTTTTATACGGAAGATTTATGTCCAATAGGATCAAAGAATACTGATGCTGGTTGAATAATTTCTCAGCAACCTGCCCGTCGTATGCCACATCAGTCTTATATCCCTGATTATTCAGTTCTTCCTGAATAACAAAACTCAACTTGGCCTCATCTTCGGCTAATAATATTCTGTATTCTTTTTCCATTGTTATAAGATTTAAGAAAATTAAAGCGAATGTTTTTGTAAAAAAATTTCACCTGCGCTTTCAAAAAGAAAACACATTTCAACTTCTTAATAACGTTGGGAAACCGAACTTATTGTAATTGCTTTATTTGGCCACTTCCGGCAATATGTTGGGATATTTTAGGATTGCCTCTGTAAAAAACATCGCCGCTACCGGCAATATTAATCGTAAGACTATTATCGGCAAATAAGTTTACGTTGCCACTACCGGCAATATGAACTTCCGCGTTCTCAGATTTCAGGTTTTCGGCTTTATAATCGCCATGCCCTGCAATATGAATTTCCTGATCTTTTGTTTCGCCCGAAAGAATAATATTACCACTGCCTGCAATACTCGCCTTAACCCTAGGCGTATTTATATCTAAATTCATGTCGCCACTGCCGGCAATACTTAAATCAAGTTTATTATTCCCGGTAAATTTGTCTTTCCCGATAATATTGCCACTGCCCGCCAATTCAACCGCCTCCAATTCATCAGTAGTGATATATATTTTAATTGTTTTATCCGAAATCAATCTTTCATGATCTCTTGATTTGATGATTAACCAATCGCCTTCATTCTCCACAATGATATGCGGCATTAAATTATCATCAGCCTCTACTTTTACTGCAGCCGATGAGCCTTTGGCAATCTCAACATCATAGCTTCCTGCCAACTTGATCTTATTTGCAACACGAATATTTCTATCCTGCGTAATAATATTTCCATTACCCTTTACTCTTCTGCCGATCATCAGGTCGCAACCCGATAAAAAGAAAGCAACAGTAAGAAACCCGAATAAAATATTTTTCATAAAATTTATTTAATTAAGCAAGTTAGAAAAAACATTTGTGAATTTATGACCATTCATGTTGCTACATTAGCCGCTAATCAGCATAATTCTTTTACTTTTGCGCATGACTGAAAAAATTCTCATCCTCGACTTCGGCAGCCAATACACACAACTTATTGCCCGTGCTGTAAGAGAAGCAAATGTATATTGCGAAATCATTCCATATCACAAATCGGTTTCTATCGATAGTACACTGAAAGGAATTATTTTAAGCGGATCACCTTTTAGCGTGAACGAAGAAAATGCACCAACTGTTGATATTCCTTCATTCATTGAAAAATTACCAGTGCTGGGCGTTTGCTACGGTGCCCAGTTAACCGCAAAGGAATTTGGAGGCCGTGTTGATAAAAGTAATAAACGCGAATATGGCCGTGCCAAACTGGATAAAATAAAAGATGATATTTTGTTGAATGATGTAACCAATCATTCACAGGTTTGGATGAGCCACAGCGATTCGATCGTTACACTACCTGAAGGATTTGAAATTTTGGCAACTACCGAAAGCATTCCCGTTGCAGGGTTTAAAAAAACAGCTAATG
>JAGWPQ010000249.1 GCA_028877045.1 Bacteroidota bacterium
AAAAAATGTAATTTCTAAAATTATATTGGCTGCACAGGCACGTGTTGCAGCAAAAAAAGCAAGAGAATTAGTTCAGCGTAAAACGGTTTTAAGTGGTGGTGGCTTACCGGGTAAATTGGCCGATTGCAGCGAACGTGATGCAGAAAAATGCGAATTGTATTTGGTAGAAGGAGATAGTGCCGGTGGTACAGCAAAACAAGGTCGTGACAGAAGTTATCAGGCGATTCTTCCATTGCGTGGTAAGATCTTGAATGTGGAGAAAGCAATGGAACATAAAATTTATGAGAACGAGGAAATAAGAAATATGTTCACCGCTTTGGGCGTAACTGTTGGTACACCCGAAGATCCAAAGCAATTGAACTTAGCCAAGCTGCGTTATCATAAATTAATTATCATGACCGATGCCGATGTGGATGGTTCGCATATCGCAACATTAATCCTCACTTTTATTTTCAGGTATATGAAGGAATTGGTGGAACAGGGTTATGTGTACATTGCCCAGCCGCCATTGTATTTGGTGAAGAAAGGAAAAGAACAATCTTATGCTTATTCGGAAGAACAAAGAAAATACTGGATCGAAAAATTAGGTGCAGGAAAAGATGATTCTGTTACCACACAACGTTACAAAGGTTTAGGTGAAATGAATGCCGAGCAATTATGGGAAACCACCATGGATCCCGCCCGCCGTACATTAAAACAAGTTACCATTGAAAGTGCAGCAGAAGCAGACCGCATTTTCAGCATGTTAATGGGTGATGATGTTGCTCCGCGACGCGAATTCATTGAGACTCATGCCAAATACGCGAAAATAGACGTGTAATTGCACCGCATGTGGATTAGTTCTTATACACACTGTTTTCATTTTCAAGAAAAAATATTAGCTTGTGCTTGTTTACTAACCTGAAATTTTTTTATAAACCATATTCCGGGTTACGGAATATTAAATTCTTAAACTATGGACACTTCAAAAATGATTAAAGCATATTGCCTTAAGACAAAGGAAAAAAATGTTCCTATGCAAGATGCTGTTATTAAAAAAACGGCTAAAGGTGGTTATATGGCTGCCGGTCATGATGGCAAAGGAAATAAAATGGCTGCTATCCTCAGCGAAGCAAAAGCATTGCAGGCCATTGCTGACGGCGTTGCTAAAAAAGATTTTTAAATTTATTCTGATTGTAATTAGAATCCGGAGCGTATGTTCCGGATTTTTTTTGCCCAGTTAAGAACAGAAAGTACAAGTCCCGATGAAATCGGGATGCCGATACAATCAGCATGATGCGACGTAATAACTGCCGATAGCAGTAATGCTTCCGGTCAACAAAAAAAATTAACTGATGAATTTAATACTGAAAGGATATTTAAATGCTCTTCCTTCGCTGGCCCTGATTGTTGCAACGATCACCAATATGGTTGCATAAATCCCAACCACCCAAATAAAAAGTATACCTACAATTGTTACGAATAAACCGATACAAACCAATACCAGTGTCAATTGAAAATTGAATGATTCTTTTGCATGTTCGGCAACAAAGGATGATTCATTTTTCTTTAAAATATAAATGATCAGCGGGGCCAGCAAGGTTGAAACAAAAGTGAGTACATGTGCCAGAAGCGCTAAATTTTTTTCGTCGCTGGTGGGCGGATATTGTGGTGGATAATCAGTTCCTAATATGTCGGACATAATGTGGGATTTAATTTTATTGAAAATATTTTTTTACAGACAATCTCCGTTAATAAAATTACGGCAAACAAAAACAATAATACAAACTAAAAATCTGTACTCTCTTTTGATGGCAAACATTATTTCAATTTGTCGTTATTCCTGTGTCTGTCGCTGTCACGCAGGTTTTTCTTTTCGAAATTCTTTTGCAAAGCTTCGGTCAGATCAACACCTGTTTGATTGGCCAAACAAATTAAAACAAACAGTACATCGGCCATTTCATCGCTTAACTCTTTATTTTTATCGCTTTCTTTAAAAGATTGTTCGCCGTATTTACGTACCATCAAACGCGATAGTTCGCCAACTTCTTCCATCAATATCCCGAGATTGGTCAACTCGCTGAAATAACGAACACCAACGGTTTTTATCCATTCGTCAACTTGTTGTTGTGCTTGATCAATTGTCATGATTTATTTTTTAATACTTTATTTTATTACACGAATTTCTGCGAATTACACGAATTGGTTTTATAAAACAACTCGTTGCCATTTTAAAGATTTCTCTCCAAAATTTATATTATTCCAAGTTTCATATCCGACACCCTTAAATAATTAATTGTTTGGGTAATGTGGGAATCAATTATTGCTGACACGGATTTTACTTCCAGTACAATGGAATCGTATACAATAAAATCTGCGATGTAAGGATGTTGTAAAACT
>JAGWPQ010000250.1 GCA_028877045.1 Bacteroidota bacterium
ATGGTTCGTATCGCATTGTCGTGTTCACGTCTTGTTTTAAAATATCCGAAGCTTGTAAAAAAATTAAAAGCATAATCGAAATAATTTATCCAAAAAGGCAACCGCATATCGTGCTGATAAAAATGCAAGGAATCATTTTCCGATTCTTTTGCTTCTTCAATGGAAGGAAAAGAAATATCAATCCCCGTAACATCAAAACCCATTTCGGCCAAAGCCTTGCTGTGCCTGCCTTTTCCGCAAGCCACATCAAGCATGGTCGATCCCGGTTGCGGCTGTAAATGATCGATTAACTTTTTTAAAAAATCAAATGCTTCACTATCGTCTCTGTTATGATAGAGCAAATGATAATAAGGCGAACTGAACCAATCTTTAAACCATGTTTCCGTGGGCATAATTTATGTTATGCTGCAAAGGTAATGCAGATGAAAAAAAGAACAGATCAGTTTTATTTTCGTCCGTCAAAAATATCATTCGCTATCATGTCAACTTGTTTTGCTAAGTTTGCAAACCCCTGAACAAAAAACTAGAAATATGGCATTAATTAAAAGCATCTCGGGTATCAGAGGAACGATCGGTGGAAAGCCGGGGAATACATTAAGTCCTTTAGACATTGTTCGTTTTACTGCAGCATACGGCACATGGTTATCGCAACAATCATCCAACAAAAAAATAGTTTTAGGAAGAGACGGAAGGATCAGCGGCGAAATGGTAAACCGTTTGGTCATCAGCACACTAAATGCATTGGGATTGGATGTGATTGATCTGGGATTAAGTACCACCCCCACTGTTGAAATGGCTGTGATATTTGAACAGGCTGCCGGCGGAATTATTTTAACTGCAAGTCATAATCCCAAAGAATGGAACGCATTGAAATTATTGAATCATAAAGGCGAATTCATCAGCGGCGATGATGGTGCAAAATTATTGGCCATTGCCGAAAAAGATGATTATAATTTTACAACGGTTGATAAATTAGGCACACATACCATCAACGAAACCCTTTTGCAGCAACACATTGATGCGGTTGTAAATTATCCGTTGGTTGATGTTGCCGCCATTAAACGCCGCAAATTTAAAATTGTTATTGATGCCATTAACAGCACCGGTGCCATTGCTGTTCCTTTATTATTAAAACATTTAGGCGTAAAAGATTTTACAGTTTTAAATGCCGAAGTAACAGGAAACTTTGCACATAATCCCGAACCCTTACCGCAACATTTGACCGAGCTCTGCAACGAAGTAAATAAACAAAATGCTGACCTCGGTATCGCTGTTGATCCGGATGTTGACCGTTTATGTTTTGTTTGTGAAGACGGCAGTTTGTTTGGCGAAGAATATACGTTGGTTGCCGTTGCCGATTATGTTTTAAAACATCGCAAAGGGAATACGGTAAGCAACATGTCATCGACACGTGCATTGAAAGATGTTACCATCAAACATGGCGGCGAATATTTTCCAAGCGCTGTTGGCGAAGTAAATGTGGTAAATAAAATGAAAGCAGTGAATGCTGTGATCGGCGGCGAAGGCAATGGCGGTATCATTGTTCCCGATCTGCATTATGGCCGCGA
>JAGWPQ010000251.1 GCA_028877045.1 Bacteroidota bacterium
GAAGTTCCGTTCAGCCGCGAATTGTATATCGAACGCGAAGACTTTATGGAAAATCCTTCTAAAAAATATTTTCGTTTGGCGCCCGGTCAGATGGTTCGCTTAAAAAGTGCATACATCATCACCTGCGATGAAGTAATAAAAGATAGCGCAGGAAATATCACTCAACTCAATTGTTCGTATCTGTCCGAAAGCAGGAGTGGCGGCGATCACAGCGGATTAAAAGTAAAAGGTACTTTGCATTGGGTAAGTGTGCAGCATGCAGTTCCTGTTGAAATAAGATTGTACGACAGATTATTCAATGCCGAAAATGTTGATGCTGCAGAAGGCGATTTCAAAGATTATATTAATCCCGATTCTTTGCAAATCATTAAAACAGCTTATGCCGAACCTGCATTAAAAGAAGCTAATTTAACCGACCGCTATCAGTTTATTCGCAAAGGATATTTTTGTCTTGACAAAGATTCAACCTCCGATAAAATGATCTTTAACCGCACCGTTACTTTAAAAGATGCCTGGGCAAAAGAGCAGAAGAAGAATTAGTTGGTTGGTTTATTAGTTTAGTTGTTTATTGGTAACGCAATTAATTCCTGTTTTAGTTTTTCAGTTTTTATATTTTAGTTTTTTTGTAGCCGGCAACAGAACAAAATGAGACTGTGGTTGCGTCGCACTCTTGTACGCTTTGATATTCTATTCGGCAACGCTTTTAAATAATTATCTTTATCTACATGAATCTGCTGGAAAAATTTTTACAATATTGGAAATTGCATTTCCATCATCTGTCATCAGTCAACTGTCATCTGCTTCTGGCTGTGAGTGGCGGTGTTGACAGCGTTGTATTGACCGATCTCATTTCAAAAGCAGGATTCGATTTTACAATTCTTCATTGCAATTTTCAACTGCGCGGCGATGAAAGCAAACGCGATGAATTATTTGTACGATCGTTGGGAGAGAAGTACCATAAAAAAGTGTTGGTAAAAACATTTGATACAAATTCATATGCAACCGAAAATAAAATTTCTATTCAGGTTGCTGCAAGAGAATTACGATACAATTGGTTTAAAGAAGTCAACCGTCAACCGTCAACCGTCGACTGTCGACTGATAACAACTGCACACCATGCCGATGATAATATCGAAACAGTTTTAATCAATTTTTTTCGCGGTACCGGTATGCAGGGATTGAAAGGCATTCAGCCATTTATCAAAGAACAAAATTTAATCCGTCCTTTATTGAATTTCCGAAAAGAAGAGTTGCTGCATTATGCCAGAGAAAATAATTTATCATTCGTCGAAGATTCATCCAACAGTTCGGATAAATACACAAGAAATTATTTTCGCAATAAACTCATTCCTTCTGTCAAAGAAATTTTCAGTAATGCCGAAGAAAATATTTTAAGCAATATCGAAAGGTTCAATGAAGCCGAAATGCTGTACAGTCAAGCTATTCAGGCACATCGTGCTAAATTGATGGAACAAAAAGGAAATGAATTTCATATTCCTGTTTTAAAATTAAAAAAGACTGAACCGCTTCATACAATCGTTTGGGAGATCATCAAGGATTTTAATTTTTCATCTCCACAAA
>JAGWPQ010000252.1 GCA_028877045.1 Bacteroidota bacterium
TGCCTGAAAACTTACTGTTGTAAATGCGATGATCATCGATAATAAACCTGCACCGGCAAATACCCACCACTCAATGCTAATGCGGTAAGTATATGTTTGCAACCATTTGTTCATGGCATACCAGGCAACAGGTGATGCGATGAGAAATGCAATTAATACCAGCTTCAGAAAATCTTTTGACAGTAATGTTGTAACAGAAGCAACACTTGCACCCAATACTTTGCGAACACCTATTTCTTTTATACGGTTTTCGGCCATGTATGCCGCCAGCCCAAATAAACCCAGACAGGAAATAAAAATTGTCAGGCCGGCAAATAACGCTGCCAGTGTTCCGGTGCGTTGTTGTTCTTTAAATTTTTTGGCATACGCTTCATCGGCAAACACATATTCGAATGGATACTGAGGATTGTATTTTTTGAATATCTGTTCTGCTTTTGCAAGATTGTCTTTTGTTGAATTGGCAGGATTTAATTTAAAATGAATGACCTGAAAAAAATCTACACCGGGACCAATGATCATCATCGGGTTTATTTTTTTCTCGAAAGGCGATTCTAAAATAAAATCCTTTACAACACCTATTACATGCAAGTTTTTTTCGATGCCTTTTATAATTACGCCAATAGGATTTTTGAGCCGCATTTCTTTTACCGCAGTCTCGTTCAATAAAATTGCAGTACTGTCGGTAGGATATTTATAAATATCAATATCACGTCCTTCCTTTAATTGCACCCCAATTGTTTTTATAAAGTCAGCATCACTGCCCAATCGTACAAAATCTATTTTTTTATCTGCTTCAGTACTTCCATCCCATGAAAATCCCCAGCTATCGCTCCATCTTTGTGTAATGGGATTAGCCGATTTTGTTACAGAAATAGCTGCAGCACTGCTTAATAATTCCTGTTTAATAAGATCGTAATTTTTAGTTGCATCTCCCTGCGTAAATGCATACACAAGGTTCTCCCTGTTGTATCCGGCATCCCTGTTCTGCACATATTTAATTTGGTGTTCGATGATGATGGTACCGATGATGAGTATAATGGCAAACATGAATTGCAGTACCACCAATACTTTACGCGGTGTAACAGCAGTATTTACTTTTTTAAATGTGCCTTTCAATACTTTAACAGGAGAAAATGATGAAAGATAAAATGCAGGATAACTTCCGGCTATGATGCCCGTGAATAAAACAAACAATACTGCAACCAGCCAAAATACAGGATTACTGTATTCAAGATAAAGTTGTTTGCCGGTCAATTGATTAAATCTCTGCAAACTAAGTTGTACCATGATGATCGCTATGAAAAAAGCAATAAAAGAAATGATAATGCTTTCTCCGATGAACTGCGCAATCAAATTACTCTTGTACGCACCTGCTACCTTTCTTATACCAACTTCTTTTGCACGCTTTTCGCTTCTGGCAGTGGAAAGGTTCATAAAATTGATACAGGCAATCAATAAAATGAATGCAGCAATGATTGTAAATAACCTTACTGTTTCTATTTGCCCGTCCACTAATTTTCCATCCTCATTTTTTGAATACAGATGCAATCTGCTTACCGGATAAGAAAAGACTTCTTCTGTTTCCTGTGAATGGCTTCTGGTAATGTTTTTTACTTTAGCATCAAAAGCAGCTTGCGAAGCATTGGGTTTCAACAGTACATAATTGCGCACCGAATTATTACCCCAGTTATCGTCATCCCATTTTAATTGTTTCATAAAAGCCCATGGCAAAAGATATTCAAAATCGAATCCTGTATTATTGGGTAAATCAGCCAACACGCCTGTTACAGTAAAATTTGCGTTACTGTCGACGCGAATGATCTTGCCCATTGCATCTTCTTTACCAAATAATCTTATTGCCAATTTCTGGGTAATCACAATATCATTATTGCCGTTTAATGCCTGCGAAACATTACCGCTTTTTAACGGAAAACTAAACAGGTTAAGGAAACCACTATCGGCAAAACCACCGCGAACATTCAAATGTTTATCACCAACAGTTAGTAAAAAAGTAATGTTATCATACCGAGCAACATCTTCCACCTCGGGATAATCTTTCTTTAAAGTAGTGCCAAATATTTTTGGAGTAGTATTCCATGCGTGCATGGCTCCATCAAACTTATCGCGGTTGTACATAACATATAACCGATCGCTTTTTGTATAAAACCGGTCGTAGCTTAATTCGTTTTGTACCCATAACAAAATAAGCATGGCACTGGCCATCCCAACAGCCAGCCCAAGTATATTAATGGTTGCAAACGTTTTATTACGTGCAAGGTTTCTGATTGCAACTTTGAAATAACTTTTTACCATGTTTTTCAATTAAACATTTATAGTTTATAATTCATCATTTCACTATTCGGTTCTTAAACTTTTTACCGGATTGGCTAATGCTGCTTTAAAGGATATAGTACTAATTGTAGCTAATGCAATAACTAGTGTAATAGCACCGGCACTTAAAAACATCCACCATGCAGGCTGAATGCTGTATGCAAAATTCTGAAGCCATTTGTTCAATATTAAATATGCAACCGGCCAGGCAACTGCATTAGCAATTAAAACCCATAATACAAATTGTTTTGAAATGGCAGTAATTATTTCCGTAATGCTTGCGCCCAATGTTTTCCGGATCCCAATTTCTTTTTTCCGTTGTTCTGTAATAAACATTGCTAAACCAAATAGTCCCATACAGGCAACAATAACTCCAAGTAATGATAGGATCGTTGAAAGTGAACTTATCCTTTTTTCATTAGTATATAAGCTTTCAATTGTATTGTTAAGAAAATTAATATCCGCTTTCTCTACTCCGTTAATATTATTCCATATTCCCTCAATGTATTTGTGTGCCAGATCTTCATTGTTGCTTTTGTATTTAATTGTTATATAAGTAGAAGCCTGCTGTACCTTATCAAGATGTAATACCAAAGGCTTAACTTTTTGATGCAACGATTCAAAATTGAAATCTCGCATAACTCCAATAATATTGAAAACCATTGGCGTTGACCGGTTTGAAAGCATAGTGATGCGATGATTTACCAATGATTTTATATCAGGTGCAAAATCTTTCGCAGCAGTTTCGTTAATTACAACCGCATTGCTGTCTGTTGGCATTGATGGATCAAATGAACGACCCTCCTTCAACGCAATACCAAATGTTTTAATAAAAGATTCATCAACATCAAGATAAGCCGCATGCAGTGGAGACGCCATATTTGCTTTTGTGTCTAATGTATAGGCCGATTCAGGTACACCTGATGCAAATATGAGAGAGGAATTTGTTACAGATACGATCGCTGTATTCTTAAGAAGCTCTTCTTTAAATATCTGCAATTTATTTCCCAGGGTAGCACCATTAGTAATTGTTATAAGTTGATCAGGATCAAATCCAAGGTTTTTATGTTGCATGTAATTAAGTTGCCTTCTCACTGCCATCATTCCAATGATCATTGCAATGCTTATGGCAAACTGACTTATTACAAGGATATTCCGTAATGTAGTTTTACTTTTTCTCCGTAAACCTTTCAATGTTTCTACCGGTTGAAATTTCGAGAGGAAAAAAGCCGGATAACTTCCTGCAAGCAGTCCAACAAGTATTGTAAACATTAATAAAAGAGGTATAGACCAAATAGTAGATAGCAAGTTCAAGCTTACATTTTTTCCTAAAATTTGATTAAACAAGGGTAATACCGCATAAACTATGAAAAGGGCTATGATAACAGCCACAACAGTCGTCATCATTGATTCGATGTAATATCGTATAATTAGTTGCCATCTTGCAGAACCCAGTGTTTTTCTTATGCCGGTTTCTTTTGCGTGTTCCTCACTTCGTGCAGTAGCAATATTCATAAAGTTGAAAACCGCTATCAGTAATACAAACAAAGCTGTTGCTATGAAAATTTTTACATATAGAATATTACCGGTTTTTCCATGTCCCCATTCTGTATTAGGGTCTATATCAAACCGTTCCTTAGAGTAAAGATATATTTCCGTTAAAGGTTCGAATTTAATAGCGAATACATTACCGGCAGATTTAAATGAGCTGTAATTCACGTTCAGCAACTTTTCAATTTGCGGCCCGGCAGCAATATCAACAACACCCTTCATTTTTTGCTCCAATGCTTTTATATTGGAACCTTCTTTCAATTTCACAAAGTTTGAATAACCTAAACTTAACCAGTTGTTATTGTTCTTTCCATGCAATGTGCCCATTGACATGAACATATCTGAATTAAAATGTGAATTTTCCGGAAAATCAGTCATTACAGCTGTTACCATTAAGGATAAAGTATCATTTAATAAAAGCTGTTTCCCAACAGGATCTTCATCCCCAAAA
>JAGWPQ010000253.1 GCA_028877045.1 Bacteroidota bacterium
GAATACGAAGCTGATAAGATTTCGGCTTATCAAACTTTGTATGAATGTTTGGAAACCATCACCAGATTGATGGCGCCCATCTCGCCATTTTTCAGTGATGCTGTTTTTCAAAACCTAAATGCCATCACCAAAAGATTCAATGCTTCATCTATTCATCATACAAATTTCCCAACAGTAAATGCTGATGCCATTGATGTTGACCTGGAAACAAGAATGCAGTTGGCACAGGAGATTTGTTCACTGATATTATCGCTTCGCAAAAAAGTAAATATTAAAGTTCGTCAACCTTTGCAAAAAGTTTTTGTTCCTGCACTGGATGATAAAATGCATGCGCATATTGAAGCGATGGAAGACATTATTAAAAGCGAAGTGAATGTAAAAGAAGTGGTGATACTGAATGCGAATAACGACATCATCAAAAGAAAAGCAAAAGCAAATTTTAAAACATTAGGCAAACGTTTGGGCAAGCAAATGAAATTGGCTGCCGATCTTATTGCGAAATTAGATGATGAGGCCATCAGCACTGTGCTGGAAGGAATGTACACTTTAACCGGTGTGGATTATTCTTTCGATAATGAAGATCCGATCATTATTCATCCCGAGGATATTGAAGTAACTGTTCAGGAAATCCCCGGATTTGAAGTGGCAACAAAAGGCAATTTGACCGTTGCATTGGATATTACCATCACCGAAACACTGCAAAAAGAAGGTAATGCCCGTGAGTTTGTGAACCGTATTCAAACCATCCGCAAGGAAAGCGGATTTGACCTGACAGACCGGATAAATGTGGAAGTTTTAGAGAACAAAAATTTGGAATCTTCCATTAATGATAATAAAATCTATATTTGCGGCGAAATTTTGGCTGACGATATTGCTTGGGTAACCCAATTAAACGGGGGAACCGAGATAGAAGTGAACGAAATTTTAATAAAAGTTACCATAACAAAAAAAGGATAAACTGTATGGCTACAAAGAAACCTGCCCCTAAAAAAGCTGTAAAACCAGCAAAAAAGGCGGCTAAACCAGCCCCCAAAAAAGCAACTCCGGCAAAAAAAGCTGCACAAGGCAAGAAGGTGGTGGCCAAAAAAACCGCACCCGCCAAAAAGGCTGCCCCTGCTAAAAAGGTAGTGGCTAAAAAAGCCGTTCCTGTTAAAAAGGTTGCTAAAGCCAAGCCGGCACCGGCTAAAAAAGTTGTAGCAAAACATGTTGCTCCTAAAAAAGCAGCGCCTGTTAAACATGCGCCTGCTCCTGCTGTTAAGGTAATAACTAAACCTAAAGTGGAAGTAAAGAAAGTTACACCACTGCCCACTAAACCATTAAAAAAACAACCGGAACCATTGAAAGAAGTGAAAGTACCTAAGACCAGCGTTAAAACAAGTGTAGCTTATAAACCACAGTACACGCCTTTGGAAAAAAGAACCGACAATCAAAGATCGAATGAACCGATTGTTAGATATAGTGATACCGAATTAACAGATTTCAGGGATTTGATCAATAGAAAAATGGAAGCCGCTAAAAAAGAATTGGCTTACCTGCAGGGATTAATTACCCGCAAAGATGAAATGGGCGGCGATGAAAGCGATAACCGTTATATCACTATGGAAGATGGTGGCATGAGCATGGAACGCGAACAATTGAGTCAAATGGCAAGTCGCCAGATTCAATACATCGACCATTTGGAAAAAGCCATCATGCGTATTGAAAATAAAACATACGGTATTTGCCGCGTTACCGGAAAATTGATCGATAAAGCACGCTTACGTGCAGTGCCACATGCAACATTAAGTTTAGAAGCAAAGCTTGGTTTGGTAAAACCTTCTGCAACTAACAACGAATAATATTTTATTTCGAATTTGCTTTAAGGCTGCCGAAAGGTGGCCTTTTTATTTTGCAGAAAAATTATCTCAACAAACAATTAATTCTTTTTTATTACTGCTTCATTCATTTGTTTAATGAAACGATGCATGGCTTCCATTCCGCTTATCTGATCAACCACCAATAAAAAATTCTTGCCGGCCTGTTTCAGTTTTGCTTTGTTGGTTCCTGTTTGCAGAAAACTTAAAACAGCTTTAAATAAATCTGATTCAAAATATGGAGAATCGGGTTTGTTGATGAAGTAACAACGTAAAACATCCTGTTTCAAACTCATCTTTTCAAAACCTAATTCAACCGCCATCCAGCGACAACGAACCGTTGTAAATAGATCTTCTACCTGCGATGGAATAGGTCCAAAACGATCTATCATTTCTTTATAAAATTCCTGTAAGTCTTCTTCCTTTTCGCAACTGTCTAATCTTGTATACAACGATAAACGTTCGGTAATACTTTCAACATAAGAATCAGGAATTAAAATTTCAAGATCTGTATCAATAGTGCAATCACTTACAAAATCATCCTGTTTCGAAATCTCTTCCTTAAATAATTCTTTGAACTCCGTTCTCTTTAATTCGCGAATGGCTTCTTCCAAAATTTTTTGATACATTTCGAAACCGATCTCTGCCATAAAACCGCTTTGTTCACCGCCCAGCATATTGCCTGCGCCACGAATGTCGAGATCACGCATTGCAATCTGGAAGCCACTTCCAAGGTCGCTGAACTGTTCTAATGTTTGTAAACGTTTTCGGGAATCGGTTGGCAAACTGCTCATCGGCGGAGCCAATAAATAACAGAATGCTTTTTTATTACTGCGACCAACTCTGCCACGCAACTGATGCAGATCGCTCAATCCAAAATGATGCGCATTATTAACGATGATGGTATTCATATTTGGAATATCAACACCACTTTCAACAATGTTTGTACAAACTAAAACATCATATTTTTTATCGATAAAATCTAAAATTCTTTCTTCCAATTCATTGCCGTCTAATTGTCCGTGAGCAAAGCCAACACTTAAATCGGGACATAAACCTTGTATCAATGCAGCCATTTCTGCCAAGCCATGAACACGATTGTGAATGAAGAAAACCTGTCCGCCTCTTTCTGTTTCAAAGTAAACAGCATCGCGAATAAAATCATCATTGAAAACTCTTACTTCTGTTTGAATAGGTTGACGATTGGGCGGAGGTGTATTGATGATGCTAAGGTCTCTTGCACCCATCAAACTAAATTGCAAGGTCCGTGGAATAGGCGTGGCAGTAAGCGTTAAACAATCAACATTTGTTTTAAGTGTTTTTAATTTTTCTTTATGACCCACACCAAATTTTTGTTCTTCATCAATTACCATCAAACCCAGATCTTTAAACTTGACTTCTTTGCCCAACAAACCGTGAGTGCCGATGATAATATCAATTTTTCCTTCTTCTAATTTTTTGAAAGTTTCTTTTTTTTCTTTGGATGATTTAAAACGATTAACATAATCAACCGTTACAGGAAAATCTTTGAACCTTTCTTTAAAAGTTTGATAGTGTTGATACGCCAAAATAGTTGTTGGCACAAGAACAGCAGCCTGCTTTCCATCGCAACAGGATTTAAATGCAGCACGGATGGCAATTTCTGTTTTTCCAAAACCAACATCGCCGCAAACTAAACGGTCCATTGGTGATGGACTTTCCATATCTTTTTTTACATCGGCAGTTGCTTTGCTTTGATCGGGCGTGTCTTCATAAATAAAACTTGCTTCCAGTTCGGTTTGCATATAATTATCTGGTGCATGCTGAAACCCTTGCTGTGCCTTGCGTTGAGCATACAGCTTAATCAGATCGAAAGCAATTTCTTTTACTTTAACTTTTGTTTTTTCTTTCAGCTTGCTCCAAACTTCGCTTCCTAATTTATTTATTTTCGGCACTGTTCCTTCTTTGCCGGTGTACTTCGAAATTTTATGAAGTGAATTAATGTTCACATATAAAATATCGCTGTCTTTATAAATAATCCTAACTGCTTCCTGCACTCTTCCGTTCACTTCAATCTTTTGTAAACCACTGTAAGTACCCACACCATGATCGATATGCGTAACATAATCGCCGGGTTGCAGATCGCGTAATGTTTTTAAAGTAAGTGCTTTGTTTTTATTATAAGCTTGTTTGACTTTGTATTTATGATAACGTTGAAATATCTGGTGATCGGTATAACAAACAACTTTCAGATCATCATCAATAAAACCTTCGTGAATACTTGTTGCAACCGGAACAAATTGTATTTCGGTTTTTAGATCGAGAAAAATACTGTGCAACCTTTCTAATTGTCGCGGTTGTTCGGCAAAAATATAAATGCCGTATTTTTTTTCTTCGTGATCTTTCAAATCTTTGATCAATAAATCAAACTGACGATTGAAAGATGGTTGCGTTTTGGTGTGAAAGTCCACCGTCCACTGTCCATCGTCTACCGCTGTGATCTCGTTAGTAAGTTCCTTCGGTTGACCATTGACGGTTGACGGTTGACCAAAATATGATTTGTATCCAAACTCAATTAAATGTCTTTTTTGAATTTCTCTTTCGATAGTTGCAGCCGGAACGAAATCTTGCAGAGAAACTTCTTTTAAAATTTTTGTATCATCGTCTTCTTCTGATGGAGGTTGATTGTCGACGGTTGATCTTTCTAAAAACAATCCCAGATCTTCTTCTTGTGTTTCAATTTTTTGTTTGATCACATCCCAATCTTTCAACCAAAAAATTGTATTCTCGGGTAAAAATTCAAGCAATGAAACTTTATCGCCGGTATCGAATTGTGTTTCAACATTCGGGATAATATTTACCTGCATTAATTTTCTTTCACTCAATTGTGTCTCAGGATCGAAGATGCGGATACTGTCAACATCATTTCCAAATAATTCAACTCGATAAGGTTTTTCATTTCCAAAAGAATAAATATCCAGGATACCGCCACGCAATGCAAACTGGCCGGGCTCGTACACAAAATCGGTTCGTTCAAAACCATACATTACAAACAGTTCCATCAATCCATTCAGATTAATGGTATCGTTGGTTTTTATGCTGATAATATTGCCGCGCAAAGTATTTGGCAATACCACTTTTTCGAACAATGCTTCGGGATAAGTGATGATGATCTTTTTATTTCCGCCAACAGAAAGTTTGGTAAGCATTTCAGTTCGAAGCATCACATGCGATGAATTCAATAACTTAAAATTCTTTCTGTTTTTAAATGAAGAAGGAAAATAAAAAAGGTCCAGTGCATCAGTTAAATTTTCAATCGTATTGTGAAAATAAGCTGCGTCTTCTGCGTCATTCAGCACAACCAGATGATTTAATTGCTGGCAGTTTGGATGAGAAAAAATACTGCTCACCACAAACTCTGCACTGCTGCCACGTAAATTTTTAAGAAATATTTTTTGAGGATCGGCAAAAGAAAGCCTGTCCGCCAACTGAAAAAGGCGGGGTGAATTTTTATACAGGTCTGACAACACACTTAAATTCATAACAACGGCGCAAATATAACTGCTTCCAGCCTTTCACAAAATTAATAAACCGCACCGGCATCAACTTTAATTACTGCAGAAGCTATTTTACCTTCCTCCACTTTTATTAAAGCAATGTTATTATTTACATCAAAATTGTTGGCATAGAAAAGATTATTAACTTTCGTAAACAAAGAATAATGACCTGCAGGCAACTCGATAATAAAATGTCCCGTACTATCTGATTGAACCGTACTGATTAATTTTTTATTGATTGATAAATAAAAAGCTGAAGTACCATTACGAACCACATCTTTGATATTGGTTGCTTCATAAATATAAACAAGGGTAGAAAGCGGAGAAGGTTTGGGTGGTGTTACACCGGGCATGGGCATGAGGTTTCCGGATATTTTATAAACATACCCATCAATGCCTTGCTGAATTTGGTTTGAAGACCTATGTTTTTTTACCGACGAACAAGCAGTAATTGTTAAAACGGAATAAAAGATTATCAAAAGTATTTTTGGCATACGGCAAAATATAAGTTTAAAGTATCTAAATTTAGAAATTAAATACAGGATTTAATCGTTTTATATGAGGAAAAAACACCTACTATTATTTTTGATGCTCAGTACTTGTTTTTCTGCAATGTCGCAGGTGACAACTAATGTAAAAGTATTACAAAATTTTGCACATCAACGTCGGATACAAGAAAATATCGAATATGCGAAAGCTGAAGCAATGGCTATCAAAAAAGGTTGGCCGGTTTACAGAGTTGGAAAAAACGGAACAGTACATGCGCTTCAGTACATAGATCAATTAGGGAATCCGATTTATTATACAACATTCAATAATACTATTGCTGCTGCTACAACAAGAACTAATCAATTGTGGCCCGGTGGAAGTTCAGGATTGAATTTATCAGGATCATCTTCGGCTGTAACCCAAAAAATGGGTACCTGGGATGGCGGTTTAATTTTAAAAAATCATGTTGAATTAATTGGGCGTATCTCGCAATTAGATTCATCTGACACTAGACTTTCAGTTAACGATCATGCAACACATACAACCGGTACTTTAATAGCAACAGGTGTAAACGCTGTTGCAAAAGGGATGGCATTTGGCTTGCAGAAATTGATCGCCTATTCTTTTCAATACAGTGAGGTTTCAAATATAAGTACACAAGCTCCTAACCTTTTAGTTTCAAATCATTCTTACGGAATTACCGGCGGATGGGGTTATGATGGAACAAATTATTATTGGAATGGAGATACAACTATAAGTACAACAAAATCATATTTATGCGGCTGGTATGGGAGTTCTTCTCAGGATTATGATTCCATTGCACATAATGCACCCAATTATTTAATGGTGTTTGCAGCAGGAAATTCGAATGGCAATGATGCAAACGGACAAGGCCCTGCGGTAGGACAAACGTATTTATTAAATGATGTAACTTCTTTAACAAGAACAGCTGCTATTCCTAACAATCCAACCTATGGTTCAGTTTCCGGCGGGCAAACTGCAAAAAATATTTTGGTTGTTGGTGCAGTATATGGACTTCCAAATGGATATAGTAGTGCAAGCGATGTTAAAATTGCATCGTTTAGTTCCTGGGGACCAACTAATGATGGAAGAATAAAACCGGATATAGTTGCAGATGGCGTAAATGTTACATCATCAAGCTCTTCTTCAACAACAGCCTATGAAGCATTGAGTGGTACTTCTATGGCAACACCTAATGCTACTGGCTCTTTGCTGTTGTTGCAGGAATATTACAATCAAAAACATCCCGGTGTTTTTATGCGTTCTGCAACTTTAAAAGCATTAGCCATTCATACAGCCGATGAAGCAGGAACAGCACCCGGACCTGATTATGTTTATGGCTACGGATTATTAAATTCATTAAAAGCCTCGAGTGTAATTACTTCCTCTTTTAATAATAAAACCGATTCTATTATTGAACAAACATTGACTAGCGGAACGTCGTATACTTTTAATGCTGTTGCTTCGGGTAACGGGCCTTTAAAAGCAACAATTGTTTGGACCGATCCAAGAGGCAATATTGATAATACCTATCTAAGCTCAAGTCCGGTTTTAATTAATGATCTTGACCTGAGGATCACTTCGGGCAGTTCAACATATTATCCATGGATATTAAATCCTGCTGTTCCAGCTGCAGCCGCTACAAAGGGTGATGATAAAATAAATAATATTGAACAGGTAATAATTGATAGTGTTGTTCCGGGTAAATCTTATACCATCACAGTTTCAAATAAAGGAAGCCTTGCTGGTGGCTCTCAGGCATTCTCGATGATCCTGAGCGGTATTGGCGGAGCATCATATTGTACTTCATCATCAACAAATACAACAGGTTCAAGAATTGACAGCGTTGCATTCAGTAATATCGCCAATAAAAATGCAGCAGGACATAGCAGTTACTCAAACTTCACCAACTTAACTGCAAATATTCAACCCAATCAAACAATTCCGATTTCGATAAATGTAAATAGTAGCGATGGCAGCAGTGCAAACAGAGTAGTGAAAGTCTATATGGATTTTAATAATAATGGAAATTTTACCGATGCCGGAGAATTTGTTGCATCGAATGTTTCGAATATAAATTCTATCAGCGGAACCGGAGGACCATTTACAGCAAATATTGCAACGCCCAATGGTTTAACTATTGGCAATTACGGCATCATGCGAATTGTTTTGCAAGACAGTGCCAGTGGAACTGCAACTGCTGGTCCTTGCAATAATTATCCAAATGGTGAAACACAGGATTATCGGTTTAAAGTTGTATCGCCAAATAATGATGTTTCGGTAGTAAATATTGTTTCACCAAACAGCGGTACCTGTTCGAATGGAAGTCAATATTTAGTTGTTGCAGTAAAAAATAATGGTTCTGTTGATCAGACAAATGTTCCCCTTGTTGCAACCATCACAAATGGTGCATCAGTTACAACACTTACTGCAACTTATCCTTTATTAACTGCCGGAAATACTGTTAATTATACTTTTCAAACAACGTTTACAACTACGTCTAATAGTTCGTATGCAATTAAAGCTTATACAAATTTATCAACCGATCAAAATAAAAGTAATGATACCA
>JAGWPQ010000254.1 GCA_028877045.1 Bacteroidota bacterium
TACCGGCTGCAAACCTTTGTGCAGCTTCGGTTGCGTCGCACACTTGTACGGTTGGAATTTACTTCAACAAAAAGTAACTCTTGATTTAACCAAGGAACCAAAAAATATAAGTACAATCCGAGCAAACAAAACATGTTGCTGAACGATCTGTCCAATCGAGTTTAAAGAATGTCATTACCGCTGAATTTAATTGTGCTTTTCTTGTCCAAAATAAATTATTGGAACAAATAGGGCATTTTAGTGAATGACCTTTCACTTCAACAGTAAGAGGCTCTTTTTTCTTAAATAGATTCATAAAATTTTATTTTCAGTTTTATAATGATAAAAATAAATATAAACTGATGAATAAAAAATAATTAAAATTTATCCCGCCACCATAGTTATCCACCGTACAAGTATGCGACGCAACCGCAGACGAGAAGAAATCCACATGCCGGCTCAAAAACAAAACTCTTTCTGCACTTAGCTTATATTTGTTTTCATGGCGAACAGCTTACGAAAGAAAACACCGCCGCCACCCGATCCGGAACAATTAACGGCCGATAAAGAAGTGGAGGTTACGGTGACAGAAGTTGTAAAAGATGAACGTACCACAAAGATTGCAGGTGCGGTGAGCTTGCTGTTGGCTATATTTTTATTTGTTGCTTTCACCAGTTATTTATTTACCTGGCAGGAAGATCAGGATAAAGTGCATCAGTTTGGTATTAAGATTTTTGCAACCGATGATGTTAAAGTAAATAACCTGCTCGGTGTGCTTGGTGCTTATGTGGCACACACTTTTATCTACAAAGGTTTTGGTATCGCATCGTATTTATTCTGCACTTTCTTTTTTGTGCTTGGTGTTAATTTACTGGTCGAGAAAAAAGTTTTTTCGTTAGCCCGCAATCTTCGTTATGTTATTGTTGGATTGCTTGTAATCAGCATGACTGCTGCATTTGCGGCGAAAGAAACTGAATTTAGCTGGGGCGGTGGAGTTGGCGAATTATTGAACCAATGGTCTGTAAAATGGATCGGCAATTTTGGTACAGGTGCATTGTTGCTGTTGAGTGTGTTGAGTTATGCCATCTGGCGGTTTAACCCAACATTCAAATGGCCTGAAAGAAAAATAAAGCCTGTTGTTGAAGAACAGGAAGTTTTTGAAAGAGGTGAAGATGAACAACCTGTTCGCGGCGAATGGGACATGACTGAAGAAGAATTTGCTTTAACGATAAATGAAAGAGAGGAAGCCATCAGTCAAAATAAATTAAAGAATGATGGCAATGGTGGATCGCTTAAAATGCCCGATGCTGTTGAATCTGCTGCTGACCCGATGAATGAATTTGGTGTGAATGAAAAACAGATGACAGATGACAATTTGAAGATGACAGATGACGGATCGCAGATGACAGCAAAACCTGTTGGTGAAAAAAAGAATGAAGGGAAATTATTGATCGATGATTCGGTTGATATGGAGTTGGAAATTAATAATGCAGTAGAAGAAGAAATAAAACCTGTTGTTGTAAATAAAATTCCGGCCGAAAAATATGATGCTACTTTAGATCTGCGTGATTATAAATATCCCACACTTGATTTATTGGAAACACTCGGCAACGAAAAAATTGTTCATGATCCAAGTGAATTGGAAACTCACAAGAATCAGATCATTGCTACTTTAAAGAATTATGATATTGCCATACAAAAAATTGCTGCAACCATTGGTCCAACAGTTACATTATATGAGATAGTTCCGGCACCCGGTGTGCGCATCAGCCGTATAAAAAATCTGGAAGATGATATTGCGCTAAGCCTTGCTGCGCTTGGTATCCGCATCATTGCACCTATTCCCGGAAAAGGCACCATCGGTATTGAAGTTCCCAATATTCGCAAGACAGTCGTAGGAATGAGAACATTGTTGGCAAGCGATAAATTTCAAAACAATCATTTCTCATTACCTATTGCCATCGGCAAAAAAATAGATAATGAAAATTTTATAGTCGATCTGGCATCAATGCCGCATTTATTGATGGCAGGTGCAACCGGACAGGGAAAATCGGTTGGTATCAACGCTGTTTTAATTTCGCTGTTGTATAAAAAACATCCGGCACAATTAAAATTTGTTTTGGTTGATCCTAAGAAAGTGGAATTGAGTTTGTATCGTGTGATCGAAAAACATTTTTTGGCAAAATTGCCCGGCGAAGAAGAATCCATCATCACCGATACCAAGAAAGTAATTTATACTTTGAATGCTTTGTGTATTGAAATGGATAATCGTTACGATCTGTTGAAAGAAGCCGGTTGCCGTAACATTAAAGAATACAACGAGAAATTTACATCTCGAAAATTAAATCCCGAAAAAGGCCATCAATATTTACCATTCATTGTTTTGGTGGTGGATGAATTTGCCGATCTGATCATGACCGCGGGCAAAGAAATTGAAATGCCTATCGCACGTTTGGCGCAGTTGGCACGTGCTGTTGGCATACATTTGATCATTGCCACACAACGTCCTTCGGTAAATATTATAACCGGAACCATCAAAGCAAATTTCCCTGCGAGAATTGCATTTAAAGTGTCTTCAAAAATTGATAGTCGCACCATTTTAGATATTGGTGGTGCCGAGCAATTGATTGGTAAAGGTGATATGCTCATCAGTTACAATGGCGAACTGGTGCGTTTGCAATGCGCATTTGTTGATACGCCTGAAGTTGACCGCGTTTGCGAATTTATTGCAAGTCAGCGTGGTTATCCGCAGGCATTTTTATTGCCCGAATATGTGGATGAAAAAGATATGGAAGGAAAAGATTTTGATGCCAACGACCGTGATGCATTATTTGAAGATGCTGCGAGGTTAATTGTACAAAATCAAATAGGAAGTACCTCATTGATTCAACGCCGCATGAAGCTGGGATATAATCGTGCAGGGCGTTTGATGGATCAGCTTGAAGCTGCAGGCATTGTTGGTCCTAATCTCGGCAGTAAAGCCCGTGAAGTGCGTTTTAAAACCGAAATGGAATTAGATCAGTTTCTGCAATCGATGGGTTAAGCATTTTTTGTTAAACCTTGACCGATTACTTATGTCCGAAATACTCAAAACCCTATATTTGCGCCAATAGTTTTTATATGAAAAAAATTTACTTTCTTTTAGTTGCTTTTATTTGTTTGATTGATACTTCATTTGCTCAAAATAATGATCCCAATGCAAAAAAAGTTTTAGATGCTGTTAGCTCTAAAATGAAAACCTTTAAAGGCATCACCGCCTTATTTTCTATTAAATCTATTACGAACAGGGGAAAAAATAATGGTAATAAAACCGGCAGTATTTCTATCAAAGGGCAAAAATATTTATTGAAACAGGGCAAAACAGAGATCATCTCCGACGGTACAAAGATTTATAATTACGATGGCAATAAAACCATCACTATTTCTACTGTTGAAGAAAGTAACCAAACATTAAGCCCGCAGAATTTATTGTCTAATTTTTACGATAAAGATTTTACGTACAAATTAGTTTCATCGAAAGGAAATTTTAACGAGATAGAATTAATTCCCATCGATAAAAAGAAAAATTTTCAAAAGGTAAATGTGTTCATCGACAAGAGAAAAAGCATGATCACCAAAGCAAAAATATTGGACAAGAGCAATAACGTGATCGAGTTTGCTTTAACCAACCTCAATACCAATGCGGCTTTAAGCGATAATACTTTTATTTATAACCGGGCAAAATATCCCAAAGATGCCGAAGTGTTAGATTAATTTTTTTGTTACCGGCTTTTGTATTTCATGGCATCGCCTGTTGCGTCGCACTCTTCAACGTTCTGTTCGTTGCGGAGCAAAAAACGATTCAGCCATCTTGCAGATGCCTGAATCGTTTGCTGATGGATTACAAATCCATCACTCAAAAGTCAGGATTGCAAATCCTGACTAACGTGAACTTCGAGTAAATGCTCACGATCGAAGCTCATGGCTGTTCTCCAGTACAAGTGTGCGACGCAACCGCAGCATCATAGCAGTTATGTCGTTCGTCAACAAAAAAATAAAA
>JAGWPQ010000255.1 GCA_028877045.1 Bacteroidota bacterium
GTCCAGAAACAAATTTTATATAACGCTTCTTCGTTGTTGGGGTCATCTTCCAAAATCAATTGCAAACAATCAAATACTTTATCAAACTCTTCATAATCATCATACACATCGGCCAGTTCGAATAAAAGATCCAAACGTTCTTCGCCTTCAAACATTTTTAAAGCTTCTTCCAATAATTCAACAGCTTTTGATTGTTGGTCGAGTGCGAGATAAACATCCGTTTTTAAGATAAATAAATTAACATCGGTGCTGTCGTACAGTTCGGCTGTTTCCAAAACCTCCAATGCCTGATGATATTTTCTGCTGGCCAAAAGCATATCTGCTTTTTTTATCATCAACTGAGAAGAAAAGGGGAATTGTTCCAATCCGGTTTCTGCAGCCAGTAATGCCTCATTAATATCATCTTTTTCGTCAAAATAATCAACGATGCGCTCAAAAGCATCTTCTTCAAGAAAAGAATGGCTGCGACCAAGTTTAATATTTTGGTATTGCTGGAGTAATTCTTTGAGTTCTTCGCGGTCTTCGCGGTATGGATTATCTCTCATTCTTGGATTAGTTAATCTAAAATAAGAAAAATTTAAAAGAATTAATGTTTTCAGGCAACTATTTTACCCCCTGAGCGTATCATAGATAATATAAATTGTTAAATATGGAAGAAAAACTTAGTTTTGTGAAAATGTTACGGAATCGTCACATACAAAAGATTGTTTTTGCTGCCTTATTGATAATGGCCGTTCAGGTGGCTATTGCCTCTTTTTCTTTTACGGGTATTACAGATGAAAGAACAAAAGCCAATAAATATTCCCTCAAAAATTTAAGTTTATATTCTCACAGAAGCATTTCTATTTCTGGACTTAAATCTGAATTGCAGTTCAACGGCTCGCATTCGGTTTCCCGATCAAATAATGCTGGTGGTATGGAAATGAGTTCTATGATGCAGTTTGAAAAAGGCAACACCACTTTCATTTTCCCTTATAAATTCAAGGTTAAATTTTATAAGGATAAGATCAGGATCCCTCTTCATTAATTTCTAATCCATCATTCTGTATTGGTTTAACTGAATATCGAATCTTGACGACGATACAGGACTTAAATTTATTTTGGTTGCAGTAAAATGTATTTTTTTCCCGTTCTTATCCGAAACATCGTATTCTAACACAAGACCCGGTACATTTTTAAATTCATATTCATATTCTTTAACCGAAGGTGCGATGGAAGTAGCAAAAAACAAATTATACATACTTCCGTCTTTTAGTTGAAGTGCAGCTTTTTTGCATTCATAACCCAGAATAGTTTTAGTATCCGCTGAAGTATTAATAATTAAGCCATCAAATTTTTTATTTTGTTTTTCCCAAGCTTCGTTATCTAATTTGGTCATGAATTTATTATTTCCAAATTCACGTAATACAATGGCATTCCCGTCGGTTTTATCAAAGAAAGTAGATTGTATGTAAGCAGGGCTAATTAAATCGACCCTGCTATTATTACCTTTTATGTATACTATTTTAGAACTTTCTTTTAATGATTCAATCAGATCTTTATCGATATTACTTGAATCTGTCGCAATAGAATATATAATGGTACATTCAGCAACAATTCTTTGTTGTGCACTTAGATGCAAGATGCTCGATAACATCCATCCAAACAATAAAATTGTTTTTTTCATACTGCAATTTAATATAACGCGAAAATCTTTACCAATGTTAATTAAAAAGCCCCGCAACTATTGCAGGGCCAATTAAAATTTATACAATTATTTTTTTGACTGAGTTTTACTTTTAAGATCCTGAACTTTCTTTTGGGTTTCCATCATCTGTTCATATTTTTCCTGCCATTTACTTTTTGCTTTTGCTTTTGGCGATTTTCTCTTCTCATCGATCTTTGCCAGAATTTTATCATGATTGATAATTTTTTTCTGAATGATCAGTTGAAGAATCAAGGTCAATGAATTGGATACAGTATAATACCATGTCAAAGCCGATGGTAATCCGTTAAAGAAGAACAACATCATGAATGGGAAAATATACGGCATATATTTCATTGCAGGATTATCCTGCGTTGGTGTTGATGCCATATTATAAATAGAGATCAGGAAACTTGTGAGCACTGCCGTGATGGTAAACAAACTGATATGATCACCAAAATTTAATGGAACATTGAAAGGCAGTTTTAAGATCGAATCGTAAGATGAAAGATCTTTTGCCCATAAAAATGATTGCCCGCGCAATGCAATATTTGAATTAAAGAAACTATACAATGCAAAGAAAATAGGTATTTGTAATAACGCCGGAATGCAACCCCCAAGCGGGTTTACGCCAGCTTCTTTATATAATTTCATTTGCTCCATCGCATATCCCTGCTGATCGGTTCCAAATTTTTTCTTTAATGCATCCAATTCGGGTTTCAATACTTTCATCTTGGCGCCGCTCAAATAACTGCTGTAAGTTAACGGTGATGTTACCAAACGAATAAATACGGTTAGCAATAAAATTACCCATCCGAAATTCTTTACAAATCCTGCAAAGAAATCGAACACAGGCATGATGATCCATTGATTGATTGGCCGCACAAAAGAATACACATCTCTTCCCAAGTTCACCATTCTATCCATCCCTGCAGCTTTTTTATCAAAGCCCTTTGACTCATGTTGTAAAATGCTGTAATCATTCGGCCCATAATATAATTGCAGCGGAATATTTACTGAACTTGCATTCTGTATTTTTAATTGCAAAGATGTTTCGGTATTTGCTAAAACATCCGAAGAATCGTTACTTCTTGCAAAATGTACTTCGCCATTCTCAAAACTATTTTTTGCAATTAAAGTAGTATTAAAAAACTGCTGCACAATAGAAACCCATTGTACCGGTTTCTCAAATTTCTTTTCTGTTTTTGAAGAGATATAATCAAATTCTTTATCAACCGAAAAACAAATATTGCTTTGCATTCTTTCATACTTCACCGAACTTTCATGACGTTGAGGTTGCGTCTTCCATAAAAAATTCATTGCGCCACCACTTAATAATTTATCTGCACCATTCAAATTAATATTCCAATCAATCATGTAATCATTCTTCTTCAAAATGTATTGATGCGTAACCATTTCGCCTGTTGCATTTTGCAAGGTGAAAGAAATGCTCTGACTTCCATCTCTGTTTTTTGTTAATGGCGATGGATTAAAAAATAATTCGCCTGTTTGTGCAGAAACATTGGCGCCGGTATTGATAGAATAACTTAATACATCTTTTTCATTTCCTAACTGAACTAAACTGCTATCAAACGATTTATAATTTTTCAGCTGCACAAATTTCACTCTGCCACCTTTGTTGGTAAAAGTCACTTTCATCACTTCATTTTCGACAACAGTTAATTGTTCTGTACCAATCGCAGCCGTTGCAAAATTGCCTGCAACCGAAATTTTAGAAGTAGAATCCCTGTATAAGGAATCTTTCTTTGCGGCAACTGTGTCTTTAGGTATAGCGTGTAATGCGTTTACACGAGCAATGGAATCCTGCTGACGTTTCTGAATTTCCATCAGACCCTGTTGCTCCTTATTTGAGTACCAGAAAAAAGCAAAAAATAAAATGCCCAACAACACAAAACCAATGACCGTATTTTTATCAAAGTTCATAACTAAAAAAATATTGAGCGGCAAAGGTAAGGGTTGGCAACTGATTGCAGATTACCCTTAACAGATTTAGCAATTTTATGATACAAGCGGCTAGAATCCCCATTGGGCGGCAGTTGCGTCACACACTTGTACTAAAGAAAAGCTATGAGCTGTTAGCTGCGAGCCATGTGAGCATTGGCTCGAAGCTCATGGCTTGCCCCTCACAGCTTAGAATGTACAAGTGAGTGACACAACCGGCGATGCTATGAAAAACCACAGTTCGTCAACAAAATATCTCTTAAACTTTTCAAAAAAATCGGGCAACAGTATTTATTATCAAAGATTCATTGTTTCTTTACACCACTTCCAACCTCAACCTATTTCCAACTTCTACCACTTCACTTTTTAATTAAATTTTATGCAGGAAAGCGTACACATGCTGTCCCAAAGGGAAAGCTATACCGCAACGAAGTGGACAAAATTTTTATGGTGGTTATCAACCGCCGAAAAAGAATTATTAAGCGATTGCGTGATCGACCGGAACAGGTATTCGATCATCGGCATGACGGTGATGGCCACATGGTTGTTTGCAACACTGGCATGGACTTATTTTTTTAGCACCGTTGTTTCTAATATGTATGCAAGTTTTGCGCTGGGCATTTTTATGGGCGGTATTATTTTAACCATCGACCGGGCGTTGATCAAAGGCATCAATAAGTTCAATAAAAATAAAATAACGCCATTATTATTTCGTGGGGTGTTGGCTTTAACCATTGGCATGTTTATGGCGCAGCCTGCATTGTTGTATTTGTTTGACAAAGAAATTCATTTGCAGATATCGTTGGACAATGAACAAAAGAAAAAAGATAAACTGCAGCAACAGCAAGCAGTATATGCCATCAACAAAAAAGATCTGCTGGATAAAAAAACGAATCTTCAAAAACAATTAGACGATAAATACAAAGAAGTTGCTGTTGCCCGAAATAATTTTATTGCCGAAACCGACGGTACCGGCGGCAGCAAAAAAATCGGGTTGAAAGATATTGCACAAGCCAAACAAAAAGAATATCTAAAATTAGATGGCGAATACCAGCAGATGAGTGCAGCATTATTGCCGCAAATTAAAACTGTTGACAGTTCATTAAATAGTATTGAATCAACGGTTCAAACCGAACAACAAACATTTAATACTTTATTGAACGATGGTTTTTTAACAAGAAGCGAAGCATTGAACAATCTTCTGAAAACCAATACTGCATTGCAGTTCAGATATTATTTATTGGTGATCATTTTATTACTGATTGAACTGATGCCTGTAATTGCCAAAACTATTTTACCTGCCGGCACTTACGATGAAAAAGTGCACTTGCGCGAAAAAATGGAAAAAGAAATTGTTCAAAAAAATATGGTTCACGAACAACAATTAAAAGAATTGTACAATCAATTAGCTTTTGAACAGGATACCAATTTCATCAAAAATTTCTTTTCACATTCCGATAAAGAAAGACATGAAAAAATGAAAACACAAATGAACAGTTGGAAAGAAAACGATGATCAGAGCTTCGATACCATGTGGAACGGAATTAAAAAGGATATGCTTACCAAACAGGAACATTGATAGCATAAAAAAACTGCGTTATTAAAAAATAATGACGCAGTTTTAATTTAAGTCTTCAAATAATTTATATCAGCGCATCCTGCAGTGCCGATGTTTTATACACATGTTTTTGTTCGTTGTAAATCTTTGCTGCTGCAATAAAACTTACAAACAGAGGCGCAGGTCTTTCAACCGAACTTTTTAATTCGGGATGATATTGCACACCAATGAAAAACGGATGGCTCGGTAATTCCATGATCTCTACCAAACCCGTATCAGGATTGGTTCCGCTGGCAATCATGCCATTGGTTTCAAACAGTTCAAAATATTCGTTATTGAATTCGTAACGATGACGATGACGTTCGGTAATATGCGTATCGTTATAAATTTTATAGGCCAATGTTCCTTCTTTAATATCGCAGGGATAAGCACCCAAACGCATCGTGCCGCCCATCATTTTAATTTTCTTTTGCTCTTCCATCATATTAATTACCGGATGTGTTGTTTCCAAATCCATCTCGGTACTGTGTGCATCTTTCAATCCCAGCACATTTCTTGCAAATTCAATCACTGCCATCTGCATCCCCAAACAAATTCCAAAGAATGGCAATTGTTTTTCCCTTGCGTATTTTACGGCAATAATTTTCCCTTCGATACCGCGGTTACCAAAACCCGGTGCCACCAGTAATCCATCCAATCCTTCTAATTTTTCCTCTACATTTTCTTTGGTGATAAATTCGCTGTGCACATTCACTACCTGCACTTTCACTTCATTGATCGCGCCAGCATGAATAAAACTTTCCAGAATAGATTTGTACGCATCCTGCAATTCTATGTATTTACCGATCAATCCAATGGTCACCTTACTTTTCGGATATTTTAATTTATCTAAAAAGACTTTCCATTTTTCCAAATTAGGTTCGGGGTACACATTGATGCCCAATTTTTTCATGCAGATCACATCCAGTTTTTCGCGCAGCATCAGCAATGGCACTTCATAAATTGTGGGTGCATCCATTGCTTCAATCACTGCTTCCTGCTTAACATTACAGAACAAAGCGATCTTGCGTTTGATATCATTGTTCAAAGGTTCTTCGGTTCTGCACACGATAATATCGGGATGTACGCCGGTTTCGCTCAGCATTTTTACGCTGTGCTGTGTGGGTTTTGTTTTTAATTCTTTCGCAGCACGCAAATATGGAATTAAAGTAAGATGCACAATTGCCACATCATCTTCGGGCAGTTCCCATTGCAGTTGGCGAACAGCTTCAATAAAAGGCAAACTCTCAATATCGCCAACCGTGCCACCTAATTCCGAGATCACAATATCGTAATCGCCGCTTTTTCCCAACAACAACATTCTTCTTTTTATCTCATCGGTAATATGCGGAACCACCTGCACCGTCTTTCCTAAAAAATCGCCTGCACGTTCTTTATTAATTACGGTTTGATAAATTCTACCGGTGGTAACATTGTTTGCCTGCGAAGTGTACGTATTTAAAAAACGTTCGTAGTGGCCAAGGTCCAGATCAGTTTCGGCACCATCTTCGGTAACATAACATTCGCCGTGTTCGTACGGGTTTAATGTCCCCGGATCCACATTAATATACGGATCGAACTTTTGTATGGTAACCCTGAAACCCCTTGCCTGCAAGAGTTTCGCCAAACTTGCGGCAATGATTCCTTTTCCTAAACTGCTTGTTACGCCACCTGTAACAAAAATATACTTGGCCATAGTAAATGGTTAAATTATGTTATGTAAAATATTTTTATGAACTAAACTTCTGTACTACTATCAACAGATGTTGCGTCGCACACTTGTACTTTCTGTTCAATACGCAACAATAATATCCACTGCGTAAAAAAACCGGCAGTAATAATTTTTTTTGACCTTAAGAGAAATGGAAATAAACACGAGTAACTCTCGGAGGTCGTACAAACCTACAGCAATTTTTATTCATCAAAAAATAACAATGCAGTTTGCCTGACTTTTTTCAGCCGGATTGTTAATTTAACGTGTACATCTTTCGCCAAAAAAATTCTGCAGCCCAAAAAAACGTTTTAAACTACGGCGCCCTGTTTTTGACTGTATTTGAGGCTACATAAAAACAGCCATCAATTTTTTGATGGCTGTTTCTATTAATTCAAACGATAAATTTTATTTCACTTTAAAAACAATTGCCTGATAAGGTTCTAAATCAATTGTATTTTTTTCAATCCAGTAATGAGAATAATTATTTAATAATGCCCCGTTAGCAACTTCCATATCAGAAGGGATATCCCATTTTAATTTGTCTTTACTGAAATTTAAGATCACCAGCATTTTATCTGCTCCTTCGCCGCGGGTATACGCATACACTTTTTCGTTGGCTTTATCCAGCAATTGATATTTACCATATACCAACACTTTATTTTTCTTGCGCAACTGAACTGCTTTCTTAAAATAACTTAAGCAAGAATTTTCATCGCCAACTTCGGCAGCAACATTTATATTTTTATAGTTTGGATTTACTTTCAACCAAGGTGTACCTGTGGTGAAACCCGCATTGGCAGTGGCATCCCATTGAAATGGCGTACGGCCATTATCGCGTGCCGAAATTTTAGCAGCTTCCAAAAATGCTTTCAAATCACCTTTCTGGCTTTGCAATAAAATGTAATGGTTCTTTGTTTCAATATCATTGTAATCCTCGATCTTATCGAACTTAATATTGCTCATGCCCAACTCATCACCAAAATAATAATAAGGTGTGGCACGCATGGTCAATAAAAATGTGGTCAGCATTTTTGAAGATGGTTCTCTGAATTCAGGTGCATCATTTCCCCAACGCGTTACCATTCTTGGCTGATCGTGATTGCCGAGATAAATAGTACCCCAACCTTTTGTTGCAAATATGCTGTCCCACTTGCTGTAAATCTCTTTGAAGCCAACTAATTTATATCCATCAGGTTCGGGTGTTTTAAATTTTCCGGGAACATAACCATAACTCACTCCTTCGAAATGATATAACATATTTAATTCGTTACGGTCTTCATCAACAAAATTATGCGCAGTTTCGGCTGTTACGCCTGCGCCTTCGGCAACACTCATCACATTGTGTTTGCTCAACACTTCTTTGTTCATTTCCTTTAAATATTCATGCAGATGCGGACCATTTGCATAATATGCTACAAAGTCGCCGTTGTATTCTTTTGGCAGTTCAGGAAATGTTGTGTCTTTAGAAATAAATGGAATCACATCCATTCTAAATCCATCAATTCCTTTATCGAACCAAAAGTTCATCATATCAAAAATCTCTTTGCGTACTTTCGGGTTTTCCCAATTCAAATCGGGTTGTTTGCGTGAAAAATAATGCAGGTAATAAGCATTGGTTGTTGAGTCGTACATCCATGCATCGGCATTCACATCAAAGAAACTCCAGCGGTGTGCCGGTTTCCCTTTTTCGGCAGGCCACCAATGATAATAATCCCTGTATGGATTTGTTCTTGAACTGCGCGATTGTTTAAACCATTCGTGTTCGCTGCTGCTGTGATTGGCAACAAGATCCAGTACTAATTTTATTCCGCGTTCGTGCATGCCTTTTAACATCGCATCAAAGTCGGCCATTGTGCCAAACTCTTTCATGATACTGCGGTAATCGCTGATGTCGTAACCATTATCATCGTTGGGCGAAGCAAAAATTGGATTTAACCAAACAACATCAATTCCCAAACTTTTGATATAATCTAATTTAGAAATAATTCCTTTCAGATCGCCAACACCATCGCCATCGCTGTCTTTAAAACTGCGGGGATAGATTTGGTACACGACAGCTTCTTTCCACCATTTCTGATTGGTTGTGTCGGACGATGCTTGTTGAGTGGATTTGTTTTTACAGGACATAAATAAAAACATGGAAATAAAAATTCCAAGAATGATTTTTTTCATCTGTATATTTTTTATTGTATTTATTTGTCAGATGGAATTCGCCACAAAAAAATATTCATTACCGATGGGTATAAAAATGAATATTTTTTTATGGCTCATTTCATACAGCAATTAATTTGAGTACCGAAGTTAGTGAGAAGCAGTGTAGAAATATTTAATTCAAACGTTTGCAGTGTAAAACTATTTTACTGAACACCGCCAGAGAGAGACTATCAAACTGTGTTGAGTAAAGTACCAGACGTACAAGGGTGCGACGCAACCGCAGCTCCACAAGGATTTGCAGCCGGTAACAAAAAATTAAAAACTTAATCTGAAACTTCCGAATATGCCAAAATGATTGATGGTCTCGGTTGGTAAAGGTTGTGGTGCAACACGCCAAACCAGATCGATACGGAAGAGTTTAAAGATATTATCGACACCTGTCCCTAGTTCCAAATAAGTTTTCCCGTCTAAAGATTTGAAAGGATAATTGCCCACATAATTTAGTTGCTTGTTGGCATCACTGAGATCGCCGGCAATACCTTTTGCACTCCAGAACTGACGGAATTTCCATTTACGTGTTAGCGGAATAAAACGGAATAAGCCCGGACCAAAATTGTGTTCGATATTAAAACCAACATATCTATCGTTTAAAAATTCGAAACGATTCATTAAGTTGAATGCATATTTATTGTAATAATACAATTCGTTACCGGGAGCGATCTGTAAGAAATTATAAGGCAATGTTCCGAAAATCTTTCCTCCAAAAAGATTGATGTACATCACACCGTAAGGCGAAACTTTTAAATAATGCGAAACAGAAAAATCTATCTTATCGTATTGATAACTGCTTTTTAATATACCCGGAAACCCGTGTGTATATTTTAATTCAACGATCGGATAATCGCTGCCAAAACTGGTACGATCAAAATTTTCGGCAACAATTCTTTCCAGATAAGCATACCGAATGCGAAAACTTGTTTCGAAATTATTGAAAGCATTTCCCGTTGTTGTTGGAAATAATTCTTTGCCGGGTAAGTTCATCAAAGCATTGTATTGTTTGCTTGATGCGATGAGACCAAAAGCAAAACCTTTGTTTGTTTCTTTAAATACCTCTAATTTTTTTTCTTCTACATTTTGAAATTTATACGGAATATTAGGACGGCGAAAAATAGTTGCAAAAATATTATCTGTTCCTAACTGGTCGGTGTACATCTGTCCGTTATCCAAATCGTTTTTATACGATAAAGAAACATAGCTCCATGGCGTACGATGGAACTCGTATCTTATTTCGGCTCGGCCTTTAAATTTCTGGTCACTAAAACCATAAGCCAAATAATTATTGAAATACCAGTGTTTATCAAAATCTTTATTGGTAGAAAGGTCGAAACGCATTCTCGGGCCTTCCCAAATATTATCGCTTAGCCAATAATACCATGGACCAATACGTATATTGCCAATATCTTTCGTACCCGAAAAAATAAATGCAACAGCATTTCGATAATGAATATAAACAGGATTTTTTTCGAGTGTATCCAAAACAACATAAACCGTTTTTTCGCTCTTGCTTAATTCTTCGTGGCGGTTCTGTTTCCAGAAACTATCGGGTTTGTCCAGCACATTCGGCAAGAGTGAGACTTCCTCGGCTTTTTTATTTTCATCTAATTCTTTCGCAATAGTTGAATCGTTAAAACGAACATTTTTGTAGGTAGTTGTTTTTCGTCCCTTCAAAGAAATTTTTTTATTCCCGACCGGAGATATATCTGCAACAAATTTGTCTTTATATAAAAACCAGGTACTA
>JAGWPQ010000256.1 GCA_028877045.1 Bacteroidota bacterium
AGGGGGTGAGGTTTATTGGTTGATTAGTTTATTGGTTTACTGGTGCGAATTTTTTATTTCACGAATTTCTGCGAATTACACGAATTAGCTGTTTCGATTTTTATCTGTTGATAAAATTTAGAAAGAAAGTATCATCAGCGATTTAGTTTTTCTTTCTTTAGATTTTAGTTTTTCTTTCTTTAGTTTTTCATTCCATGATAATGCAAATGCAAAACTGCATAGCCCAACACACAAAGCAGTAAAACAATTATTACCGAAATAATGATCCAGTCCATGCCCGGTAATTTTCTTTTGGCACGGCGTTCCTTTTTTTTGTTGGTTTCTTTTTGCAATTGCCTGTTCAGATCATCAACATAATGCGAAAGCTTGCTTTTATTTCCGAAAGCCTGTAACCCTTCTGTCGCATCGGTTACAAACGACGAGTCTATCATCTTGCTTTCAATTTTATGGCGTTCTTCTTCCGTTACATTGCCGGTTGCATACCGCATCAGCAATTCTTCGCTTAATTCGCCATCATCATTCAATATGTTATCAATATCACTCATGAATTATTTTTCATTTTCTTTTCAACCAAAATTTTCAAATTACGTTTACCGTTCTGGATATGGCTTTTCACCTGCAAAACAGAGTAGCCGGTATGTGCGGCTATTTCGTTATAACTTTTCTTCTGAAGATAAAATAAAATAACACAACTTTTTTGTTCTTCATTTAATTCGTCTAAAGATGATTCAATTAAACTCAACGATTTTTCTTTATCTCTCATCTCATCATTGTGTATTTCGTTGGGTTCAACATATTTTTCCTGTTCAACTTCAATAAAAATATTCCTGTTACGCAGTTGCATCAAACAATGATTCTTTGCAACCATATACAACCAACTTTTAAAATAAACAACTTTATATTTTTGCAATTCGGTGATGGCTTTCAAAAAAACCTGCTGCACTGCATCTTTCGCAGCTTCTTCATTTTTTAAATATTTCATGCAGGTACCCAATAACAATAATGTATAACGCTGCAATAAAATCCCCAGCCAGTAATTATCTCTCTCGGCATAAAAATTTTCTAACAATTCGTTATCGCTGATATGTTCAAAATCGCCTTGATTCACCTATTAAAATTAAAATGTTTTTTGTTACGGACTTCAGATTTTCATGGCATCAATTGTTGCGTCGCACTCTTGTACTTTCATAACAATATTCAGCAACAATCGTCATTGCTTCATAACTTTATATTATTAAGATGCAGTAATGCGTTTATTCCATATCAAAAAACAAAATCAACCGAAATGAATTATGTTGCTTGTATAGTTGCAGTAGCACCGTTACGAAAAGAAGCTGCACACCGCAGCGAAATGATCAGCGAATTATTATTGGGTGAATATGCCGAAGTATTGGAATCAACCAAAGACTTTATTCGCATAAAATGTTTGTACGATGATTACGAAGGTTGGTGCCAGCGTGTACAATTAACGGAAGTAAATAATATCCATTCAACTAATTTATTTCTTCATAAAGCTATTGGCATTGCAAAATTAAATGGGAGAGATTGTCACATCAGTTTGGGAACACCTTTGTATTCGACCAACGAAATTATTTCGTTTGGGAAATTTGCTGTTCAATATCCATCGCGTTATACCTGCGATGCAATCAAAAATGAATTCAACAGCGAAAATATTCAACATATTGCCGAACAATTTTTAAACGCACCGTATTTATGGGGCGGCAAATCTGTTTTCGGAATTGATTGCAGCGGATTTACGCAACAGGTGTTTAAACTCTTCAATATTAAATTGCCGAGAGATGCATATCAGCAAGCCGAAATGGGTGATGTGATTGGTTTTTTGCAAGAGACAAAATGCGGTGACCTTGCTTTCTTTGATAATGAAGAAGGAAAAATTACACACGTTGGTATTTTACTAAACAGCGAAACTATCATTCATGCTTCGGGTAAAGTGCG
>JAGWPQ010000257.1 GCA_028877045.1 Bacteroidota bacterium
AATATTTTAAAGATGCCATCATGCCTCAAATTCTTGAACATGGCATCTGGAACGGTGAATATTCTTTCCGGTCAAGGTCAAATAAAAAAATAATTGTTATCGCAGAATGGATCTTACATAAAGATGAAGCAGGCAATGCAAAAGAAATTTCAGTAACGGCAATTGACATTACAGCATTGAAACAATCGCAGGAAGAAAGCAACCGATTTATGCAAATCTCCAATAATTCTATTGCCTTCATCGGTATATCCAACTTAAACCGCGAAATATTTTATCTGAATAAATCCATGCGCAATGCATTTGCAATACCCGACGATGCCGATTTATCTGCATACAAACCATCTTATTTTTATTCAGAACAAGGGAATAAAATTTTAGAACAGGCTATCAAGGAAATGTGGAAAAAAGAATTTTGGGCCGGCGAAAATGAAATGCAAACACCCGATGGAAAAATCATTCCTGTAATGCAAACACTGCTGTTAATTAAAGATTATTCGGGCAAGCCGCAATATATTTCTACGAGTGCAATTAATATTTCTGATCTTAAACAAAAACAATCAGAAAATATAAAAATCGGCAATGAGTTGAGGCAATTATCTATCCATTTGCAAAATGTAATTGAAGAAGAAAGAGCAACGATGGCAAAAGAAATTCATGATGAGTTTGGCCAAAACCTTGTGGCACTAAGCATGAACGCAGCATGGTTGAAAACAAATTTGCCAAATAAAGACAAAAAGACCGAGGAAGTTTTAAATGAGCAAGTTTCTATTTCGGTTGATGCTATTCAAAAAAGCAGGTTATTGTTCAACTCACTTCGGCCGTATATGCTGGATGAAGTTGGATTGGTCGCCGCCATTCGCTGGCATGCACAAACATTATTAAAACAATCAAATATTAAAGTTGATATCCATTCGAATGTTGAAGATGAAAGATTTCCGAAAGAAATAAGTCTTTGTTTATACCGAATTTTTCAGGAATGTTTGAACAATGTTGTTGGTCATGCAAAAGCAACAAATATTACGATCGATGTATTTAAAAATAAACAGACGATCAATATGACCATTGAAGACAATGGAATTGGTTTTGATACAACAAATGTTAACATCATCAACAGCCATGGCTTATTGGGAATTCGCGAAAGGGTTTATGCTCAGCAGGGTAAATATTTATTAAATTCCGAGATAGGCAAAGGAACAAGAATACAAGTCGAAATACCTTTGTTTAATCTCGATACGGATGATGATTTTTAAAATAATAATATCGCTTGCTTAAGTATAAAATAAAAGATCCTGTAAAAATTTGCAGGATCTTTTTATATTTTTTACTTTAATTATTTACACTAACATTCTCAAAGGCTCTTCCAGCAAGCTTTTCAGCGTTTGTAAAAAAGCAGAACCTGTAGCGCCGTCAACCACTCTGTGATCGCAGCTCAAAGTTACTTTCATAATATTTCCAACAACAATTTGTCCGTCTTTTACAATCGGTTCCTGCGATATTCCGCCAATCGCTAAAATACATGCATCGGGCGGATTAATAATTGCAGTGAATTCATCAATACCAAACATTCCCAAATTAGAAATAGTAAATGTGCTTCCTTCCCAATCGGCCGGTTGTAATTTTTTATCTTTTGCTTTTTGTGCAAAATCTTTTACCTGCACAGCAATCTGGCTTAAACTTAATCCATCTGCAAAACGAACAACAGGAACCAATAATCCTTCTTCAACAGCAACAGCTACACCAATATTGATGTGATGATTGTAACGGATCTTATCTCCTAACCAACTGCTGTTAACTTTTGGATGTTGTTTTAAAGCAACGGCTGTTGCTTTTAAAACCAAATCGTTAAAGCTGATTTTTACTTTACTTGTTTCGTTGAGTTTAACACGTGCAGCAACAGCGGCATCCATATTAATACTCATGGTTAAATAAAAATGCGGAGCCGTAAACAAGCTTTCACTTAACCGGCGTGCAATTGTTTTACGCATTTGTGAAACAGGAACTTCATCAAAACTTACAACACCGGTTGATTGGCTAATTGGTTGAGGAGTTGTTTGTGCAACTGCAACTTCGGCTGACGGTTGACGGTTGACGGTTGACGGATTATAATTATCCAGATCCGATTTCGTAATTCTTCCGTTATCGCCTGTGCCTTTCACATATCTTAAATCAATATTTTTTTCTGATGCGATTTTTCTTGCCAATGGCGATGCAAAAATTCTTCCTTCATTTATAACAGTTGCTGGTTGCTGGTTGCTGGTTACAAGTTGCTGGT
>JAGWPQ010000258.1 GCA_028877045.1 Bacteroidota bacterium
GTGCCAAGATTTACAAACAATCTTGCGAAATCACCGCCGGTATTGTATTGCTGACGGCTATCACCTCTGCCTGCATCTCTGCTGCCCACTCTGCCACCATCTCTTCTTCTGTCGAATGATTGCCCGTCACGTGATGAAACATCTTTTCTTTCTCTGCGCACTTCTCTCAAATTCAGATCACCTGCATTTTCATAATATTTCAGGAAGCGATCGAATTCCATTGCGGCAACTCTTGTCAACACTTCTTCTTTGGTTACGTTGGCAAACTTTTCCTGCAACATGGGCAGGTAAGTTTCGTAATCGCCGTGACTGATATCGGTGTTCAACAATTTGTCCATCACTGCATTAAATTGTTTGCGGCAAACATCTTTACCACTCGGTATTTCTAATTTATGAAAAGGAGCCTGCACCAATCTTTCGATCTGTCGTATTTTAAAAATTTCTTTGGTAGTTAAAATACTCATGCAAATACCGGTGCTGCCTGCACGGCCTGTACGGCCACTGCGATGCGTGTACACTTCCATTTCGTCAGGCAATTCGTAATTGATAACGTGTGTTATTTCTTTAACGTCAATACCTCTTGCAGCCACATCGGTTGCAACCAATAACTGCAAAGTCTTATCACGGAATTCGCCCATTACTTTATCGCGTTGCTGTTGTGTCAGATCACCATGCAATGCATCAATATCGTAACCATCGCGTGTTAATTTTTCAGCAACATTTTGTGCATCAATTTTTGTTCGTGTAAAAATGATACCATAAATGCCCGGGTTAAAATCAATCAGTCTTTTCAATGCTTCATAACGCTGATGCCCGTTCACCACAAAATACTGATGATCGATATCTTTATTGGCAGTGTTCATTTTGCCAACAGTAACTTCAAACGGTTGTTTCATGTAACGTTTGCTCACCCTGCGAATTTCGGGTGGCATGGTTGCACTGAACAACCAGGTAGATTCACGCTGCGGTGTGTTCTCCAGAATAAATTCAATATCATCTTTGAAACCCATGTTCAGCATTTCATCTGCCTCATCCAATACAACGTATTTTATTTTTTCTAAGTTGATGGCTTTGCGTTCGATCAGATCGATCAATCTTCCCGGCGTTGCCACAACTATTTGAACTCCTTTTTTCAAATCACGTATCTGTAATCCGATGGATGCACCACCATACACTGCCACCACACTCATTCCGGGCATGAACTTTTTAAACAGTTCTACTTCGGTTACAATTTGCATGCACAGTTCGCGTGTTGGACAAACCACCAATGCCTGTGGATATTTTTGTTTTTCGTCAACTAATTGTAACAATGGTAAACCAAATGCCGCTGTTTTTCCTGTGCCGGTTTGCGCCAAACCAATTAAATCTTTTGTACCGCTTAACAGTACAGGGATTGCTTGTTCCTGGATAGGCGTTGGGTTCACAAACCCCAACGCATCCGTTGCCTTTACCAGACTTTCAACCAATCCTAACTCACTAAATGTTGTCATATATATTTTTAAAAATTTGCGCAAAGGTAATTTATTAAAATCCTTTACAGCTATTTGTTTTAATTATGTTACCAGCAAAGGTTTTCATGGCATCGCCGGTTGTGTCACTCACTTGTACGTTCGGAACTTTGCTGAACTGTGAAAAGATAAAAATCAAAAACCAATTCATTCACATTTCACCTATTTTATTATCCTCTTAATCTTATTTGCGTTCTCCATCAATTCATTCAAGTATTCATAATTCTCTTTTTCCAAACAAGCTTTAAATTTTCTGAGCTGCGAAATATGTTCGTTCAAAACATCCAATACATTTTCTCTGTTCTGCATAAATATCGGTGCCCACATGGCGGGACTACTTTTTGCCAAACGAACCGTACTTTCAAAACCACCACCTGCCAATTCAAAAATGGCATCTTCTTCTTTTTCTTTTTCCAATACCGTATTTGCCAACGCAAAAGAAGTGATGTGCGAAATATGGCTCACATAAGCTGCGTGCATATCGTGTGCAGCGGCATCCATGTACACCAAATTCATTCCCAATTCGCGATAAATATTTTCAACAGTTGCCAGTGCAGCAGCATCGCTTTTTTCTTTTTCACAGATCACGCAAACACGGCCAACGAATGCATCACGAACCGCAGCTTCGGGACCGCTGTATTCGGTTCCCCACATAGGATGCGTAGCCACAAAGCGTTTGCGCATGGGATGATCTTTCAGTGCATCGCACAAAACATATTTTGTAGAACCGGCATCGGCAACAATTTGTTTGTCGGTGATCAGGTCCATTACTTGCTGCATCACCGGAACAGTAGCATCGACCGGTATGGCCACATAAATAAAATCACTTTTTTTAACGGCTTCTTCCAATGGCAATGCTTCATCAATAATGCCCAATTCAATTGCTTTTTTGGCGCTGGCTTCGGTACGGCTCACACCAATCACATGTTTGGCAAAACCTTTTTCTTTCAATGCAATGGCAAAAGAACCGCTAATTA
>JAGWPQ010000259.1 GCA_028877045.1 Bacteroidota bacterium
CGAATATTTTCCAAGCGCCGTTGGCGAAGTAAATGTGGTAAATAAAATGAAAGCCGTGAATGCAGTGATCGGCGGCGAAGGCAATGGCGGCATCATTGTTCCCGATTTGCATTATGGCCGCGATGCATTGATTGGTATCGCTTTATTTTTAACGCATCTGGCAAAAGAAAAAAAATCGGCGAAGCAATTGCGCAACACCTACCCCAATTATTTTATCAGCAAGAATAAAATAGAATTGAATGATGGTGTTGATGTTCAGAAAATATTTACTGCCATCAAAGAAAAATATAAGAAGAATCCTGTCAATACCGAAGATGGTTTAAAGATAGAATTCGATAACGATTGGGTGCATTTGCGTACCAGTAATACCGAACCCATCATCCGCATTTATGCCGAAAGCAATTTCGAAACTACATCCGAGAATATTGCAAAACGACTGATGCACGATATTCGTGAAGTATCTTAAAACATAAATAAAATATACCATTCAATAAATTAAAGTCCTGCCTCGGTGGGATTTTATATTTTTGTAGCAAGCAGCAGTAATTCTGTGGAACAGCTGTTGCGTCGCACTCTTCAACGTTCAAATCTTTATTGAACTTTATTTCTGAACCACGAAGACAAAGTATGCTCTGCCGTTGTTGGTCGCCGACCAACAACAACCGATCCAAGAGTTTTTTGCTCGAAGCTCATGGCTCGCTGCTCACAGCTCAGAACGTACAAGTGTGCGACGCAACGAAGATGCCATGAAATACAACAGCCGGTAACATAAAAAATAAAAGTGAAAAGAATTTATTTAGATAACGCAGCAACAACAGCACTCGATTCGCAGGTACTCGAAGCTATGATGCCGTATATGACCACTCATTTCGGCAACCCGTCTTCTATTTACAGTTACGGAAGAGAAAGCCGGTTGGCCATCGAGAACGCAAGAAAAACGGTTGCAAAAATTTTACATGCTAATCCTGCCGAAATATTTTTTACAAGCGGCGGCACCGAAAGCAGTAATACCGCCATTCTTGCGGCAGTGAGAGATTTGGGATGCAAACATATTATTACGTCGAAGATCGAACATCATGCAACACTGCATACCGTTGAATATTTATTTAATAACGACGAAGCCAATTTAAGTTTTGTAAAATTATTACCCGGCGGACAAATTGATATTGATGATCTTGAAAGACTGTTAGCAGAAAGCAAAGAAAAATGTTTGGTTACTTTATTGCATGCCAATAACGAAATAGGCAATCTTCTTCCATTAAAAAATGTGGGAAATCTTTGCAAAAAATACAATGCCATTTTTCACTGCGATACGGTACAAACTGTGGGCCATTTTAATTTTGATCTGCGTAATACACGTGTTGATTTTATTACCGGATCGGGACATAAATTTCACGGACCAAAAGGCGTTGGCATTTTATACGTGAATGAGAACATCAAGATAAAACCCTTTGTGCATGGTGGTTCGCAGGAACGCAACATGCGTGCAGGCACCGAAAATTTATACGGCATTGTTGGTTTTGCCAAAGCATTGGAAATAGCAACTGCCAATCTTGAAAAAGACAGTGCATATATTCTTTCGCTTAAATTGTACATGGCCGAACAATTAAAAAAACAGGTCAAAGATGTTAGTTTTAACGGCGATGTTTTTGGCAAAAGTTTATACACTATTTTAAGTGTGAATTTTCCGCGAACAGAAAAAAGCGAAATGCTTTTATTTAATTTAGACATCAATAATATTTGCGCATCGGGCGGAAGTGCCTGCACCAGTGGCGCCGATATTGGCAGTCATGTTATTGCTGCCGTCAATAATGATCCCGATCTGGTCACCGTTCGTTTTTCATTTTGTAAATACAATACAACAGAAGAAATTGATTTTGTTGTTGAAAAATTAAAAGGGATCATTTAATCTCAATTATAAATAAAAATGTGTTTGTCTTTCCGGCGAAGGAAAAATCTGCTGAATTTTAATGCAAATGATCATGCATAAAAAGTTCTGCAATTCAAAAACCAATAGTATAAAATTAGCTCCCGCTTCACATAATGCACATTATATTTGTTTGGTTTGATGCCTAAAAATATATGCCGAATGAATAAAAAAATACTTGCATACTTTCTTTTCTTTTTGATTACAGGATATGCAAAAGGACAATGGGTTTTGAATTTCGGAACTGCAACAACCGTACAACCTAAAGATTTTATTTTTATCAGTGGCACAGGAACTCAATTCACTTTTATGAAAACGCCTGCGTCAACAAATTTCACTCCTTTTCTGGCACATGCGGGCATGCGTTTAGGACTTACAAAAAACTTTGATATTGGTTATAGGCTTTGCACTGTTCCATTACCATGGTCAACCGTTGCCCCAACTTTGGGAAGTGCAGTTGATGTAAAATTGCGACTTACCAATCACACCTCTCTATGGCAATGTGCTATCATTGCGGGTGACGGATATGCTTATATAAAAATATTGGATAACAATAAATCAGCCTGGTCACCGGGTATTGCAGTTTCTGCAACAAGGCCGATAAACAAAAAAACATCGTTTACACTCAATGGCAGACTTTTACAAACTACCATACCTACTGCTATTGGTGGAAGCGAAAGCAATTATGTAAATATCATTGGTGGTAGTATTGGCATGGCAACCAACTTAAATCCTGTGATAGCTATTATGCCCGAGATCGGTATCTTTAATTTAAACGGAAAAATAAATAATGTTCAAAATAATGGTATCGGATTTCAAGCCGGCGTTGTATTAAAAACCGACTTTAAAAAAGCAGCATCGGCAAAATGACACTTTAAATGATAAGCTCTAAATAATATGTATCGTTCTACATCAATTTTATTTTTTATTGTGCTGGCGCAACTGTTTTCATCATGCGGCACCACAAAAAAAATTGAATCATTAAAGCCCGAACCCAATTACAGCAAAGAACTTGTGTACGAAAAACAGGTAAGCTATGTGAACATGCCGGTTGAAATGAGCGTTGCTGATATGCAAAACCAACTCAATAAATTTTTAACGGGATTGATTTACGAAGACAATAATATTGAAGATGATAATTTGATGATGAAAGTATGGAAACAGGCTCCCATCATTTTAAACGAGAACAATGGCAAAATAGAAATGACATTGCCATTAAAGATCTGGCTGAAAGTGAGATATGGTTTCGAACAATTTGGATTAAAGGCTTACGATAACCGTGAAATTAATTTGAACGGCATCATAAAACTAACCACCACGCCTGTTTTTAAAGATTGGAAATTTACTACTTCAACAGAAAA
>JAGWPQ010000260.1 GCA_028877045.1 Bacteroidota bacterium
GTATTATCGAAGTTGCGAGGACAATACAAACAATGAATAATTTTTTCATGGCTATTTGTTTTCTATTAAAATATAATTTACCGAATAAGACGGAGCGCTGATCATAATCCCATTTTTGATCTTAAATTTATCGGCAGGAATATCTTCGATTTTTTCGGCGCTTACATTAATTTCTTTTCGATTAATTAAAACGTGTTGAGAAAATTGATTGTTATCCTTACCTCCTGTTAATGAATAAATGTAATAATTATTTCCCTTCATGAAATTTTTGATTGTTACCTGCAGTGTTTTTTTAAAAGTAGAAAAGTTAATAATAACCATTCCTACTTGTCCCGATGAAAAAGTTGAAGAATACACAATAACGCTGTCGTCATTATTTATTTTGGATGATATCATTTTATCGCCAAAATATTTTTGAAAATAATAGAGATAATAATACGCAGGACGCGGGTTCCATTTTGGCACACCGGGTTCATCGCCTTTATTAAACAAACCATGATCGTTGCCGTTTGAATAGGCATTTGCCAGATCCCAACGACAAGCCATACCATATTTATTTTTTATCATCTCACCTAATGCAATGGCGGCGTGTATGCCGGCTATATAAGATGTTTGTTGTTTCGATCCTTCGGCAAAAATATTCCACTCGGTTAAGGTAACGGGTTTTAGTAAAACATTATTTTCATTGCACATTTCATTCATGTACTCCATCATGCTTTTGGTAACAGTTGTTGCTGATTGTAAAATTTCATCAGGATCCGAATTTTTTTGATACGGCGTATAATAACTATGAATGATAAAAAAGTCGGCTGCATTTTTTGCGGATTTAAAGAAACCACCGTTCCAATTCTTATCAACTTCTTTATCTGATATTTTATTTTTTGGCAACTCAATAATTGTTGCGCCAATATAAATTTCAGATCCTATTTCTTTTGCTGCAAATTTCATTGAATCGCTGAAAGCTTTAAATATTTTTCCATACAATAGGCCATTGGTTATTTCGGGCTGATGGTCTTTATTTTTTGTTGTATCAATCTTATAACCCGGTTGCCATGTGCCATAATCTTCGTTGCCCACTTCCCAAAATTTTGTTCGTCCATTATCATACCGCACCCAATCTGCAGCATAATGAGCTGCAGTGGCAACAGGGTTTTCACCGGTTCCATAACGGGCATATCCTGCATTTACGCAAATGCTTCCAACGCAGTTTGTTTGTTGCAGCAACTTATAATAATTATCGATGGAAAACATCGATGGGTTGCTGTTTTTTCCTTCATAAAAATATTTACTGCTGTATTTCTGTTTGTCTCTCTCACCAGATAAAACAACATCGGGTAAATCTTTTGGGAAATTGTTTGGTGATGAATTCCAGAAAAAAACATTGCTCATATTTCCACCCGGAAAACGTAAAATATTAGGGGATAATTTTTTTATATGATTCAACAACACAGGTTCTGTAACTATTTGTCCCATCCATTGATTGGTGTTATTACCAAACAAATATTTTGATACAGATGCGATCGTGTCGGCAACATCTATATCAACTAGTATATTAGCTTTTTCAGTCCTGATTTTTATTTTTTTTGATGGGGGAATGATTGCTTTTTTTTGCTCATTATCATTCAAAAAAAATCCCTGTGTGCTTTGAGTAAATGATATACAAGGTTGTATCAAAAGAAATATTGAAAAAAAAACGACTGAATAATTTTTCAAAATATAAATAGTTATTTTTTTATTGAAATATTAATTGAGCTCGCTTGCAAACCTTGCGATGATGCAGTAACTATTACAGTGTTCTCTTTTTCTTTTGATCGTACAACTGCTAAACACAATCCATTAAAAGCCTTATGTCGATTGCTTTTGAAAGATTCCATACTTGTTTGCAAACCATTATCAGTACCAACAACTTCGGCATCACCTTTTACGGAAAACCGGATTAAGTTATCTGCATCAGGAACAACATTTCCTGCAGCATCTACAACTCTGGCAGTAATAAACGACAGATCTTTACCATTTGCTTTGATATTTTTTCTGTCAGCGATCAATTCAATTTTTGCAGGTTTTCCGGCAGTATTTATTTCTCTCGTTAAAACAGCTTTTCCGGCTTTTTTCGAAACTGCTTTCAATGTGCCTGCAACAAATGGAACTCGCCACATTACATGTAAATCGTCGCCAACTTTTTTCTTTGTACCTAATGATTTCCCATTTAAAAATAATTCAACTTCATCAGCATGATTGTAATAAGCCCATACATCAACTGTATCGCCGCTTTTCCAGTTCCAGTGCGGTAAAATATGCAGTACGGTTTTATCAGTCCACACACTTTGATACATGTAATAAACATCTTTTGGGAACCCGGCAAGATCAATAATTCCAAAGTACGAGCTGCGTGCAGGAAAAGGATAAGGTGTGGGTTCGCCAATATAATCAAAACCGGTCCAGATAAATTGTCCCGAAACATTATCTAACTTTTGAAATACTTTTATTGTTTCTTCGTGAGTTGAACCCCATGGTGCAGAAACATTATCATAAGCATTAACAGTTAAATCATCATTACAATTTTCACACGCCAAATCCCATCTTTTGGGCCAGCGGCGGATACTATCCGAACGTAAATGATCATAGTGTCCTCTTGTTTCCAAAGCCGAAACAGATTCTGTAACAATAAAAGGTTTATTGCCCCAAAGTTTAATAAGCTTGTCTTTATTCCATTCGCTCTGATTGTAATTGTAGCCAATTAAATCGGTAACATTTGCCTGTAATAATTTATTCCACGGATGGATTTCGTTATTGGCTGTAACCGTTGGTCTGCTTGTATCTAAGCTTTTAACGATGGCATTTAATTCTCTGATGATTGTGGTACCCGAACTATCTTTATCGGTTCCCCATTGTTCCTGTATTTCGTTACCGATACTCCATATAAAAACCGAAGGATGATTTCTGTCTCTTAAGATTTGATCCTGCAAATCTTTTACATGCCATTGGTCCCAATCCAAATGATAATCGAATTTTGTTTTTTCTTTCTTCCACATATCAAATGCTTCATCCATAATAATAAATCCCATTTTATCGGCAAGCTCTAAGAGCTCCGGTGCAGGCGGATTGTGCGATGTGCGGATGGCATTGCAACCCATTCCTTTCAGCAATTCCAACTGGCGTTCCAATGCACGTTTATTTACGGCTGTTCCCAAACAACCTAAATCATGATGGTCGCAAACACCTTTAATTTTTACATGTTTACCGTTTAATAAAAATCCTTTGTCAACATCAAATTTAAAACTGCGGATACCGAATGTTGTTTCGTAAACATCAACAACTTTTTCGCCGCTGATAATTTTTGTAATAGCTTTATATAAATACGGGTGTTTATCGCTCCACAAAACAGGGTTCTTAATTTCTGCTTTTTGTTCTGTTTCATTTTTGTTGATCGAAAGCAGGATATCTGATACAGCTTTTGCAACTTCCTTTCCATCACTGTTTAAAAAACTTGTTACAAGTTTTACATTTTTATTTTTGGTTGATCGATTGATTAAATTAGTTTTTATAACAACCGTTGCAGACGAATTTGTTACCTGCGGTGTGGTGATAAATGTGCCCCAATGATCTACACTTATTTTTTCTTTGCTCACTAACCAAACATTTCTATAAATGCCCGAACCCGAATACCAGCGTGAGTTTGGCTGCATCGAGTTATCTACTTTAACTGCAATGACATTTTTTTCGTTGCCGAATTTTAAATACGGTGTCAATTCGTATTCGAACGAAATATAGCCATTGGGTCTTTTGCCAAGATAATACCCGTTGATCCATACTTCACTATTTCTGTACACGCCATCAAAATCAATAAAAATATTTTTTAATTGATTTGATCGAGGAAGCGAGAACGTTTTTCTGTACCATGCCAATCCACCGCGCAATGCACCGCCGCCATTGCCTGTTGGACTTGCAGAATCGAAAGGAAATTCGATGCTCCAGTCGTGTGGAAGATTTAGCGTTCGCCAATCCGCATCATCAAACGAAATATTTTTTGCGGTTGAATCAGCGCCTAATTTAAATTTCCAATCTTTTGTAAAAAGAACTCTGCTTCTTACTTGCGTAAAAGCGGGTAACATGATCATTACAAATACAAGGAAAAAACATGTTTTTTTTAAATTAATATTCTGCGTCATTTGAAATATTTTTAAAAGAATTAAATTTTTGACGAGTATGGTAAGTAAAAAAATCCACTATGATGTTTTGCAATACTAATAATTCCTTTCATACCGGCTTCTTTGCCAATTCGTGCCCATTGGCGATAATCAGCTTTCTCGGAGTTGAACAGTTTAATATCCTCATTCCTATAGCCCCATGACTGGTCGACATAAGTGTTTAACGAGAAATGGACAAAAGCGTAATATTCCATTTCCTGCCAACGCGTTTGGTTTTCAGATGAAACAGGACCAAAAGGAGCAGGAGTTTTTGTCTGAGCATAGATTACAGCATTTGAAAAGATGGAAAGAATTATTTCGAACAAAAAAAGCTTAATCATAGTATTTAACTTACTTTACTTCAATAAACTCTGGCTCGTAAGGTGCTATCTTGAAGTTACCCGTATAATCTTTATCGAAAAGCACACTCCTCGATTTTCCTTTTATTGGTATTTCTTTTGGTTCACCACTCACATTCAAATACAGGAAATGGTTTTTATCTATTTGTCGGGCCATTACGCCGGAAGGTACTTCGGGACCTTTTTTAATATCCAGTTCATTGATAAGTTCGTCCAGCAATGGATTAAGTGTATTGCCGGATGCCGGAAGCCCTACATAAATTGCCCTGCCTTTACCAAATTTATTGGAAGTAATAATTGGGTAATCTTTGTCCAAACTGGTTATGCTTCCTAATATTTCAGCACCTTTTGGTTCAATCACATCAAATCGGGTTGTTTCGGATGTAATTTTTTTTCCTTTATATGAAAGTTCCAATTTCTTACCAGACAAAGATTTTCTGGATATTTCGTTAAGTGCTTCTGTTTCTTCAAAACCGGCAATCCTTATTCCAAACACATCGCTCAAACGACCAGGGTGAGTAGAAGCAAACACTTTTCCTGTTTCATCAACAACAGCAGAATTACTTGTCATGATAACAGTTGCGCCATTTTTTACAAATTCCCTGATCTTAGAAGCAGTTGCTTCGTCCATAACCGTAACGCCCGGCACGATTAATAATTTATAATCCAAAGAACTTCTACTGATTTCAACAACCTTTGAATCCATATTGCGGTAATAAAACAAATCCCAGCATGATTGTAGTTGATTATCTTGTTGTTCGGGGAAAGAGCTGCTGGTTATTTGACTTGGAAATGAAAAGGCCAAGCCTACTTCTGCCTGTAATTTGTAAGGAAAGAATTGTTCAATTTTTTTAAATTCTGTGGCAATTTTTTTGTATTCATAATATTTTCTGTTAGGTATGCCGTCCCAATCCAACATTCCTTCTAAATATTGTTCTTCACCCGCCCACATACTTTGCCAGGTCCATCCGCAAACCATTTGGTTGCCATACATTAATGTAGCAAAAGCAGATTTGCGGATAGAATTCGGCACGGCAGTCATCGTGGTAAATTCGCTGCACCAGAAAGGGTTGGTACTTTCAAATTGGATACGAGAGATTCCAAATGCGGCGTTCATGATGCCCCAGTTGGTGTTTAATGAGAGACCAGGATAAAAGCCACAACCCTCACGTGACATTTTGCCGGAATAAGCAATGGGTGAATAATCAAAATATTTTAAATTACTGAAATACCAGGCATTGGTGTTTGTTAGAACATCCGGCGCATTGGTATTTACTTTTTCAATTACTTTAAAAAGAATTTCATTCACTTCATCGGAAATAAATAACCTAAAATCAAGAATTTTTTCAGGCTCGCCATTTTGTGAACCGGTTGAAGGCAATCCTATTTCTTCAAAGTCATTGATCCTTCGCGACCAACGTTGGCTTGCCCATGCTTTATTAAAATCATCAAGGCTAGTATATTTGTTTTTCAACCATTTAATAAATCTTTTTCTCACCGTTTCAGAATATGAAATAGGTCCATCTCCTGATTCATTATCAATGCCGAAGGCCAACAAAGCAGGATGTTTTGCATAATGTTTGGAAAGTGAATCTGCATAACGAAGAGCAAATTTTTGATAATTCGGGTCGCCCACATCCTCCATGTAGCGATGATTTGGATATTGCACATCGCCGTTTGCATCAACCACATCAATCGAAGGGAATTTTTTATGCAACCAAATTGGTGCCGGACGAATGGCGATGTCTAAAATTACCTTTATGCCTGCCTGGTTCATCAAGTCCATTACTTTATCAAACCAACTGAAATCAAATTTCCCCTCCGAAGGCTCATAGCTGTCCCAAGCCAAATGCCCCATGCGAACCGAGGTAAATCCGGCAGCTTTCATGAACTGTATGTCGCTTTTGATTTTTTCGATATTTTTATCATCATGCGGATGATAATTGGTTCCGACATACAACTTCTGAGCTTTCAAGCCGAGGCTAAAAAGGAAAAATATTACAGTTAATAGTAAAAATTTTATATCATTTATTTTCATTGTATATTTTTTATCAATGATCAGAACCTATTTTTGTGTTACTTCTTTCCAGTTATCTGTTCGGAAAGGCACAACAGGCAATCCTTCAGAGTTGATCAGGTTACAAACAGGATTGTCGGCCCAGGCAAACCTAACTGCTACCGGCTCAGCAACTTTATCGGAAGAAACAACAACTTCATTTCCTTCAATTATAGCTTTTGCCCAATAAAATTGCTTGTCACTGCCTGCTATCGCAAAGCCTGTTACTTCTTTACCATCTTTGGTTGAAAGACCTGAAGCGGTATTTGTAAAACTAATGCGAATGCTATTTTCTTCTGTCCGATAACTTTTGTACATCGGGCCTGATGCGATACAGTCTTGTTTATACACCTGCTGATTGGCTATCAAAGCTAACCGGCGTCCTACTTCTTGTTTGTTCAATGGATGAATAGTTTCGGCATCACCTAAATCAATGGTGCAAGCCATGCCTGTATTCGGTTGCGACAATGTTAACATCTGGGCTTCCCTTAATTCAGCCCACTCACTTTCAGAAGGAATCGGTTTTATTCTTTTGTAATTTGCTAACTGAACATAAAAAAATGGCAGATTTCCCTGATGCCAACGCTGTCTCCAGTCGTTTATCATCATAGGAAATAACTTGCGGTAGTTATATGCTGCCGAATCATTTGCTTCTCCCTGATACCAGATGAATCCTTTGATTCCATAAGAAATAAGCGGATTAATCATCGCATTATACAATAAAGCAGGATAATAATGATAATAATGTATTTGAGGGATCGTAGTTTCAATATCTTTTTTATATAACCATTTTCCTGCCAACGAAATTTTAGAAACACCATCGGTAATATAAATATTTTCAGCAGGAGGGTTCAGTCCGCCTCCACCCCATAACATTGCAATTCTCAGGGAAATAGTATTTCCACCACTCTTTACTATGCCGGCAGGAATAGTATAAGATTGCTTCGGATTAGCATTCCAGACCGTCTTGCAAATTTCGTTGCCGTTGAAATAAAGCGAATAGTTCATCTCGGGATGGCCGAGATTCAGTGTCAGATTTTTTCCAGCAAAAGATTCTGGCAATGCAATTGTTTTGCGCATCCATACCATTCCAACATAAGCCCCAATCCCGAAATCTTTAATCAGTTTGGGCATTTCTACTGTTTGCCAACCCGAATCATTATATTCCGGTAACGGAATAATTTTATCGCTGTTGTTTTGAGGATGATATACCATATCCCAAAAACGTATTTCATCAAGGCTATCCTTTATAAAATTATTTATAGTCAGTGTATCGTTTGCAAGTATCCTTGAGTGGGTAATTGACGATGAAAGCAGCATTTCGCGGCTCGTCCATGATTCAATGGGTGTTCCGCCCCAGGTACTTTGGATAATACCTATCGGAATATTTTGATCCTGATATATTTTACGGGCGAAATAATAAGCAACTGCCGAGAATTCCTTCACATTCGTGGTATCGCAAACCTTCCATTTACCTGATAGAATATCTTGTTGAGGAGTTAATTTTTTGTCTTGCCCTACAACAATAAAATGTATTTGATGAAAATTGGCTTTGGCAATTTCATTTGCAGCATCCTGAGCTTGTTGCACCTGCCATTCCATATTAGATTGACCCGATGCCAACCACACATCGCCAATTAAAATATCGTCCAATTTAATTAATGTCGTTTGTGGATTTTTTGTTTCGAATATTTTTAATTGATAAGGTCCGCCGGCTTTAAATTTTGGCAAATGCACCATCCATTTCCCGTTGGCATCTGCTACAGCAGTTGTTTTTTTATTTTTTATTACTGCTGAAATCTTTGTTCCAGGTTTAGCATTTCCCCAAACAGGAATTTTAATATTTCGCTGTAATACCATGTGGCTGCTAAAAAATTTTGGCAGGGAAATTTGCGCCGAAACCGAAATATTCAGAATAAGAAACAATAAGACAGATAATATATTTTTCACAAGTTTATTTTTGGATTATTTTATCGGCAATAATGCCTGCCATCACTTTTGCTGCTTTTTCATTCGGGTGGACATTATCAGGAAAATTTGCAGCTTCCTCATTCATTCCATGATATAAATCAATCACCGCCAGTTCATTTTTTTGTGCCAGTCTTTCTACGATCGGGATAACGCCGTGTACCAATGTGGAGTCGTTAATTCCCCACTCGGTTTTAAAAACCGGAACCGGCAGGCATACATAAATTTTTGGATGGTTTGAAATTGTGTGTAAGGTATCTATTAATGCCTGATAATCTTTTTCGTACGCATCGGCATGCCAATTCTGCGGCTTGGTATCGTTCGTGCCTAATTTGATAATAATAATATTGGGTTTGTATGCAAAAACATTCGAGAACTCTTTGCTTATCCAATACGGGAAGTCGCCTTTCTTTTGCAGCGTAGTAGCACTTCTTCCGCAATTCAACACAGAATACCTTGTACCCAGTATATTATTGAGTATAACCGGATAAGCAGTTTTGCTTTGCACTGCCAATCCGTAGCCTTCGGTAATGCTGTCGCCAACACAGGCAACCCGCGCTATTTTATGGAAGCAACTACTCAACAGGAAAGCGAAAAAAAGAAATAAAAAATATGAGGTTTTCATGTATGTAGTTTATACCTAATTGTCTTTCTTTATTCATCATTTATATAACACTTATTTTTAATGTTTGAGTTATATTCTTTGATGAATTGCCCAATTGCAAAATAAATTTACCTGCTTCCACATTCCATGCTTTTTTTGAGTCGTCGTAAAAAGCCAAATCCGAAACTTTTACATTCATCTCAACTATTTTAGTTTCGCCAGGCTGCAGGAATATTTTTTCGAAAGCTTTCAATTCTTTGGCAGGTCGCAAAACAGAACAAACAGGCTGACTGACATATAACTGAGCCACTTCGGCTCCATAGCGATTGCCTGTATTTTTAATGCTGAATTTTATATGAATTCTTTCATCTTTTTTATAACTCTTCTTATCAGTAGTTAAATTAGTGATAGAAAAATTAGTGTACGAAAGTCCGTAACCAAATGGATAAAGAGGTTCAATTTTTTTGGTATCAAACCAAC
>JAGWPQ010000261.1 GCA_028877045.1 Bacteroidota bacterium
ACCCCACCGAAGATGAAATGAAAAAAATGGAAGGCATTGTTGAGCAGGCAATGAAAGATGGTGCCGTTGGTTTTTCAACAGGATTAATTTATATACCCGGCACTTATTCTAAAACAGAAGAAGTGGTTCGTCTGGCTAAAGTTGCTGCAAAATATAATGGAGTGTATGCAAGTCATATCCGCAACGAAGGCGATAGTGTAACGCAAGCCATCGAAGAAGCATTGCATATCGGCAGGGTAAACAATATGCCGGTAGAGATCTCTCATTTTAAATTAAGCGGGCAAAATAATTGGGGGCGCAGTAAAGAAACACTGCCTTTAATTATTAAAGCAAGAGAAGAAGGATTGGATGTTACCATCGATCAATACCCATATACTGCCAGCAGCACCAACCTCGGAACACTGCTGCCCGACTGGGTCTTAGCCGACGGGCAAGATTCGATCAATGTAAGATTGAATGATCCGAAACGATTAAAACAAGTTGTGGATTATATGCTGAAACGTTTGAAGAAAAGAAAATTAAAACATTTCAGTTATCCTGTTGTTGCATACTTTAAAGCCGACACAACATTGAACGGAAAAAGTATTGAAGAAATAAATTTATTAAAAGGAAAAAAACATACGGCCAGAGAAGAAGCATTAACTGTTTGCGATATGATGAAACAGGATAATGCAGGAATGGTATTTCATGGCATGAGTGAAGATGATGTGAAAGCCATTATGAAATATCCTTTCAACATGTTTGCCTGCGATGCAGGGATAAGAATTTTTAATTCGGGTTCACCACATCCGCGTGGCTACGGAACCAATGCAAGGGTATTGGGAAAATATGTGCGTGATGAAAAAGTTATTTCGTTGGAAGAAGCAATTCGCAGAATGACATCATTACCTGCACAAAAATTTCAGTTGAGGGATCGCGGATTAATTCGTGAAGGATTTGCTGCCGATATTGTTTTGTTTGATGAAAAAGAAGTGAAAGATCTGGCAACATACGAAAAGCCACATCAATACTCAACGGGATTTAAATATGTTTTGGTGAACGGAAAAATAACTGTTGAAGATGGCAAGCAAAATGAAACCCGCAATGGCATGGTGTTGTATGGACCCGGAAAAATGTAATTGTTGAATTAAGTTATGAACGCTGAAGAGTGCGACGCAACAGGCGATGCCATGAAATACAAAAGTTGGTAACAAAAAAATAAAATCAAGCGCATGAAAAAAATAAGTTTAATTATTTGCATTTTATTGACTCAACAGATCATCGCACAATCGTATCAGAAAATTCACGACAAGGCAATTGTGGTGGATACGCACAATGACATTTTGATGAAGAGTACCGAGAACGGTTTGGTATTCGATCAAGATTTAAAAGGCAAAACACACAGCGATTTGGCAAGATGGAAACAAGGTGGTTTGGATGTTCAGCTGTTTTCTGTTTTTTGTGATGGTGATAAAAAAAATCCATACTCTTATGCCAACAGGCAAATGGATACTTTGGATGCTGTTGTAAAACGTAATCCCGATAAAATTGTAAAAGTTGCCAACACAAAAGAATTGTATAAAGCAGTGAGACAACATAAAATTGCCGCGATGTTTGGTGTGGAAGGCGGTCACATGATTGAAAATAATTTAGACAATTTAGATGTATTTTATAAACGAGGCGCAAGGTATATGACACTCACCTGGAACAACTCTACAACATGGGCCAGCAGCGCATTTGATGAAACTTTTAAAAAAGATATTCAGCATAAAGGATTAACCGATTTTGGAAAACAAGTGGTGCAAAGAATGAATCAATTGGGAATGATAGTTGATATCAGTCATGTTGGTGAAACAACTTTTTGGGATGTGATCAACACCACAACAAAACCAATCATCGCATCGCATAGTTGTGTATATAATTTATGTGCACATCAGCGAAATTTAAAGAACGATCAGATAAAAGCGATCGCAAAAAACGGCGGCGTGATACAGGTGAATTTTTATTCGGGTTTTCTGGACAGCAATTTTATGAAGAATAAAGAAGCGTTTATTCAGCGTCATAAAGCCGAAAGAGATTCGATGATGAAAAGCGGTAAGGAAGATTTTTTTGCTGATGAATATTTATTTGCAAAATATACCGGTGAAGTAAATGCGTTGAGAGCGCCACTATCATTATTAATTCAGCACATCGAATATATCATTAAATTAGTTGGAGTGGATTATGTTGGATTGGGTTCTGATTTTGATGGCATCGAATCGCCACCGCAGCAATTAGACGATGTTACAACTTATCCGCTCATCACGAAAGCCTTGGTGGAAAAGGGTTACAGCAGAAAAGATATTACTAAAATATTGGGCGGTAATTTTTTAAGAGTGTTGAAAGCGAATGAGAAATGAGCAATCAATTTTTTATTCAACTTTAATACGCAACGAACTGATCTCGTAAAAATGTAAAGCAATGCCGATATATCTTCTGTAAAATCTGTAATTACCTTTTTCGTTTTTAACAAGACCTTCATTATGTACATAAACCGAAAAAATAAAATAATTATGGATCAATTTTCCTTCCTGATTATCTAACAACTGATAAGGTTGTTTGAAACCGGGATTGGTGATGCCGAGTATGCCAATAACCATAATGAGCGTAACTAATATTCCGGTGAAATATTTTTTCATTAAACTAGAAGATTATTTAACAAAGGTAGATGTTAATTGTTGCTGTAATAAAGTTGAAAATTGAAATAGTTTATTCAAAATAAATATCAATCCGATAAAAGTATCGATACATAAATCAGTACATGCTATGAGAAAAATGTTTTTCTTTTTATTATTTCCACTTCAACTCTTTGCACAATTCAGTACAAAAGAAATCAATCGTTATCAACAAGAAGCTAAGCAAGTAACAATCATTCGTGATAATTGGGGGATTCCGCATGTGTATGGAAAAACAGATGCAGATGCTGTGTTTGGTTTATTGTATGCGCAATGTGAAGATGATTTTAAAAGAGTGGAGATGAATTATATTGAAAAGTTGGGACGATTATCGGAGGTGAATGGTGAAAAAGATTTGTACAATGATCTGTTGATA
>JAGWPQ010000262.1 GCA_028877045.1 Bacteroidota bacterium
AAATTTATCAGCGCCATATTTCTCCAACCACGAAAGAAAAATACTTTTATTTTTTACAGCAATGCTACCAACAGTTGCCAATGCAGCACCTGAATTAAAAACAACATCAACATCTTTCTCCGTTTTAATGCCGCCGCCAAAATCAATGATCAGTGAAGTATTTGCTGCAATTGTTTCCAACACTTTCCAATTTTTTACAGCACCGGCTTTTGCACCATCCAGATCAACCAAATGCAAACGTTGCAAACCTGCATCTTCAAATTGTTTGGCCACTTCTAACGGGTGTTCATTGTAAATTGTTTTTTGATGATAATCGCCTTGCGTCAGGCGAACACATTTACCATCTATAATATCTATTGCAGGAATAATGATCATGTACGAAATACTATTTTAGATTTACGATTTATAGTCCTAAATAATTTCAATAAAATTTTTTAAAATCTTTTCTCCTACAGCAGCACTTTTTTCTGCGTGAAACTGAACACCATAAAAATTATTTTTATGAATAGCCGATGCATAAGGTTGCACATAATCAGTTGTTGCAATGGCATGTTCGTTCATCGGCACATAATAACTGTGTACGAAATAGCAATAACTGTTTTCAGGAATATCTTTCATTAAAGGAGAATGCAGATCATAAATATTATTCCAGCCAATTTGCGGCACTTTGAAAACAGTTGAATCAAACTTTTTTACAGGCTCATCAAACACGGCTAAACATTGCGTATCGTTTTCTTCGCTGTATTTACACAACAATTGCATTCCCACGCAAATGCCCAGCACTGGCTGTTTCAGCGATTTTATGATTTGATCGAGATTGTTTTCTTTCAAACTGTTAATGGCACTGCTGGCTTCACCAACACCGGGAAAAATAACTTTATCTGCAGCTATAATTTCTTCGTGGTTATCTGTAACAACTGCTTGCACACCAATTCGTTCCAAAGCGTATAGCACACTTTGGATATTACCGGCATTATATTTTATGATTACAATTTTCATTTTAGTTTGTACTTTTAAAAAACCAATAGCGGAAGTAGCTCACCCGGTAGAGCGACAGCTTCCCAAGCTGTAGGTAGCGGGTTCGAGTCCCGTCTTCCGCTCTGCTATTTTAATATTTGATTTAAAAAGTTTTTTGTTGTTGTTTCTATATCGCTTTGATTTTCCAATGCTTTAATGAATGCGCTTCCAATGATCGCACCGTTGGCATATTTGCATGCCGATTGAAATGTTTGTTTGTCCTTAATTCCAAAACCAACCAAGATTGGATTGTTGAGTTGATATGATTTTAGTCGCTCTAAATATTTTTCAACCGCCTTAAAATCCTTATCACCGCCGGTTGTTGCAGATGAACTTACAGCATATAAAAATCCTGTGCTTAATTCATCTAATTTTTTAATTCTTTCTTCAGATGTTTCGGGTGTGATGAGAAAAATAAAATCCAATCCATATTTTTTTATAATGGCAGCATATTCATTTTCAAATTCGAATTGAGGAAGATCGGGAAGAATTAATCCATCCACACCAACTGCGGCTGCATTGGCACAAAATTTTTC
>JAGWPQ010000263.1 GCA_028877045.1 Bacteroidota bacterium
AGGTCCGCATCCGCATCGCGGTTTCAGTGCCATCAGTTTTATTTACAAAGGAGGCATTCATCATCGCGACAGCAGAGGAAATGATCACATCGTTTACGAAGGTGGTACGCAATGGACGCATGCAGGATTGGGAATTGTTCACAGCGAAAGAGTGCCTGAAAATATTTTTGATTTCGGCGGAAAACAAGAACTGTTGCAGGTTTGGGTAAACACACCGGCTGCTCATAAAATGGATGTTCCGCATTATTATCCTGCAAGTGCCGAAGAAACGCCAACTGTAAAAACAGATGATGGATTAACGATCATAAGAGTTCCGGCAGGAGAATTAAATGGCGTGAAAGGGATCATTCCAACATTTACAAAAGTGAACACATTCATGGGTGAAATGAAAACAAACGGCTCTTTCAGTTTTTCATTTCCTTCAAATCACCAAACCATTTTTTATGTTTTGAGCGGCGATGTTTTAATCAATGACTCAACAAAAATCAGCAGCAAACAAATGGCATTATTCAATAAGGAAGGCGAAACATTTTCAATTAAAGCAACCGCCGACAGTTTGTTTTTTGTTGGAAGCGGTGAACCGATTAACGAACCGATCGCGGCACACGGGCCATTTGTAATGAACACACAAACAGAGATCATGGAAGCTTTTAGAGATTACCGGGTAGGAAAAATGGGCGTATTGATAGAAGATTAAATTTTAAAACAATCATAATAAATATTAAAACAATTAAAAATTAAGATCATGGCAACTTACATAATTGATGCAGCACACAGTGAAATTACTTTTAAAGTAAAACACTTAATGATTACCAATGTAACCGGAAGTTTTACAAAATTTGACGCAACATTAGAATCATCAAAAGAAGATTTTACAGATGCAAAGATTTCTTTCAACGCAGATGTAACAAGCATTTCAACAAACAACGAACAAAGGGATGGTCATTTAAAAAGCGATGATTTCTTTGCAGCTGAAAAATTTCCTGCACTTACTTTTACTTCATCATCATTTAAAAAAATATCTGATGAAGAATATAAATTAATTGGTGATCTGACCATTCGCGATGTTACCAAACAAATCGAACTGGCTGTTGAATATGGCGGCACTGCAACAGATCCTTACGGACAGGTAAAATCGGGTTTTGAGATCAGCGGCAAAATAAACCGTAAAGATTTTGGATTGGTTTGGACCGCAACAACCGAAGCCGGCGGTATTGTTGTGAGCGACGAAGTAAAATTAAATTTGGCCGTTCAAATGATCAAAGAGGCATAAGTTTTGTTCTCTGGCAATAAATAAAAAAGATAAAATGAAAATTTCAATTGTTTCGGGAAGCCCAAGAAAAGAAAGCGCAACATTCAGAGTGGCTTTATTTTTAAAAAATGTATTGGAAGAAAAAACCAGTCATGAAGTTGATATAATTGATGTGAGGGATTATAATGTGCCGGTGTTGTTACAAAACGTAATTACATCTGTCGAGAACGCACCTGATGATTTAAAAGTACTGGCTGAAAAAATGTTTTCGTCCAATGCATTTATTTTGGTGACACCTGAATACAACGGAAGCTATACGCCGGCATTAAAAAATCTGTTCGATCATTTTCCCAAACAAACACATAAGGCATTTGGAATAGTTACGGCATCGCCCGGCGCTATGGGCGGAATGCGTGCCACACAACAATTGCAATTATTAATTAATGCATTATTCGGTATCGCTTCACCCTTCATGTTAGTAACACCTTTGGTTGATAAGAAGTTTGATGAAGGCGGAAATCTTCTGGAAGCCGCATTCCAGAAAGCTGTCGACACATTTATTCATGAATTCTTGTGGTTGGCCGAAAGTGTGAGGCCCGAACTTCAACCTGTATATAATTAACTTTAAAAGAAAGTGGCGCTGTTGTAACTTCGCCACTTTCTTTTTTAATACATACCATGAGTGACGAAATAAAACATGAGTGCGGACTTGCTTTTGTACGCCTGAGAAAACCTTTTTCATATTACCTGCAACAATACGGGTCGGTTATGTATGGTTTAAATAAACTGTACCTGCTTATGGAAAAGCAACATAACCGCGGGCAAGATGGGGCCGGTATTGCCACAGTTAAATTAAATGTTGAACCGGGTTACCCTTTTTTGCATCGTATCCGAAGTAACGCACAACAACCCATTGCCGATATTTTTTTTAAGATAGGACAAGAACTTAATGAATTAGAAAAATATCAGAACGATATTAAATTGCATCCGGGCTTACTGAAAGGCCACCTTCCGTTATTGGGTGAATTATTAATGGGCCATCTCCGTTATGGCACTCAGGGGAAAAATAATGTTGAATTCTGCCATCCATTCATAAAAAGAAATATTCAGCCGGGAAGAAATTTAGCACTGGCCGGGAATTTTAATTTGGTGAACACAGACGAATTGTATGATCTGTTGAACATGGAGCCGGGTGAATTTCAAAAGCAAAGCGATCTGGCCGCAATGATGGAAGTCATTCATCATTTCCTGGTAAAAGAAGATGAAGAAAATCCAAACAATGCAAATATTGCAAACGTTTTAAAAAAATCAGTTCCGTTATTCGATGGTGGTTATACTGTTGGTGGATTGGTCGGCAACGGCCACAGCTTTGTGATGCGTGATGCACACGGCATCAGGCCTGCATATTATTTTATTAATGATGAATTCATTGTTTCGGCAAGCGAACGTGCTGCCATCCGTACAACATTTAATGTTGGCGAAAATGAAGTGCTGGAACTAATGCCCGGCAATGCTTTGATCATCGATGATAAAGGAAATTATACCATCACTCAAATCGTCGAACCAAAAGAAAGAAGGGCTTGTTCGTTCGAAAGAATTTATTTTTCACGCGGCAGCGATGAAAAAATTTACAGAGAAAGAATTGCACTTGGTTATCATTTAAGCCGGCGCGTTTTAGAAAACATCCATAACGATCTAAAAAATACCATTTTCTCATACATCCCCAATACCGCCGAAGTTGCGTTCTTTGGTTTGGTTAAAGGAATGGAAGATTATCTTAATCAAATTAAAGTACAACGTATTTTAAGTTGGGGCAACGATTTTACCGAAGAGAAATTGCAGGAGATGATCACCAGAAAAATCCGTCAGGAAAAAATTGCCATCAAAGATGTAAAACTCCGCACTTTTATTACTGAAGATGCGAACCGGAACGAAATGGTGCAACACGTTTACGATATTACTTATGGCACTGTTCGCAAGGGTTTGGACACTTTGGTTGTGATCGATGATAGCATTGTCCGTGGCACCACTTTACGCGAAAGCATTGTCAGAATGTTGGCACGGCTAGGGCCAAAGAAAATCTTAGTTCTTTCATCTGCTCCGCAAATTCGTTATCCAGATTGTTATGGAATTGATATGAGCAAATTGGGCGATTTCATTGCATTTCGTGCTGCCATTGAATTGCTGAAAGAACGAGGAATGGAATATCTCTTAAAAGAACTCGCAGAAAAATGTAAAGAGCTGCAACGCAATAATCAATTGCATATTGAGAATGTTGTTCGTCAGGTTTATAAACCTTTTACAACAGAAGAAATTTCAAATAAAATTGCACAATTAATTACGCCTCCCGAAATTGATTTATCTGTTGAGGTAATTTATCAAACCATTGAAGATCTGCATGACTCTTGTCCAACCAATACCGGCGACTGGTATTTTACCGGCAATTATCCAACACCCGGTGGCAATAAAGTTTGCAATAAAGCTTTCCTGAATTATATGGAAGGAAAAAATGTAAGAGGATATTAAATATTTGAGATTTTTGATTTTAGATTTGATTAATGAAACAATTATTAATCATACGTCATGCAAAAAGCAGCTGGGATTATTCGATAATGAATGATTTTGACCGGCCACTAAACGAACGCGGTCATCACGATGCAATGCTGATGGCCACAAGGTTAATCGAAAAGAAAATAAACATTGATGCTTTTATTTCGAGTCCGGCGAAAAGAGCGTTCACGACTGCAACTTATTTTGCTGAGGCGTTTGGTGAAAAAGAAAAAAACATTATTACATTTCCTGAACTATATCACGCACCCGCTGATGTTTTTTATAATGTTATCAGCAAAACCAATGATTCATTTGATTCAATTGCCGTCTTTTCGCATAATCCGGGAATTACCGAATTTGTAAACCAGCTCACCAACCGCCAAATAGTCAATATGCCTACCTGCGCTGTATTTGCGGTAAAAGCCAATGTTACATATTGGAAATTATTTCCTGCTGCCAAAAAAGAGTTTTTATTTTTCGATTTCCCGAAACTTAATTCCTGAGTTCTGTTTAAACATTGAAAAATTGTTTTTATATGTTTAAAAACCAAAATCAGTTTTTCACAAAAAACATATCTGAAATACAGATAATCGCCTTTTTAAACAGTTTTTTTCTAATTAATGCCTCTCTTTAAATCTTTTGCTAATTTTTAACCCTTAAAGTGCTTCCATTTCTACTATTTTTGTCACACTTTCTAAAAAGGATTCAATTCCTTACAATTAAAGAAAATGAAAAAAACTTTTTTATTCCTGCTTAGTATTGTTTGTATTGTTTCAGCAAATGCACAATTGAGTAAACTTTTTGAGAAAAAGAAGAAAACTGAAACTCAAAAAACCGTAAAACCTGTTGCAGTGCCAAAGCCTCCAAAAGCCACCACCCCAAAAATAGATTGGAGTAAAATTGATTTATCTAAAAGACCTGCCGATCATTTTGTGTTTCAATATGGAAGTGACTTTTTTTTGAGTCATCCCGACAGTATAAAATCAAAAGGATCCAGCCGTCATTTTAATTTTTATGTAATGATGGATAAGCCCATGAAAAACAATCCAAAATTCAGTTTAGCGTATGGCCTAGGTCTTGGAAGCTGCAATATGTTTTTCGATCATGAATATGTAAAAGTTGCCGGTACCGGTGCTACATTGGCATTCGACAGCACCACAATTTACAAAAAATCGAAGGTTACAACTTTTTATGTTGAAGCTCCTGTTGAAATAAGATATTATTCTGATCCGGAACATCCCAATAAATCGTGGAAAACCGCGCTGGGTCTGAAACCGGGCATTTTATTAAAATCATATTTTAAAGGAAAGAACCTTGAAGATAGAAACGGCAATTCCGTGTATGGTCCAACTTATATTCTTAAAGAAAGCAGCACCAGATTCATAAACAGCGCTATGGTTGCATTTACAGCAAGGGTTGGATATGGAAATATTTCACTGCACACTGATTTTCAGCTTACTCCTTATTTAAAATCGGGAGCAGGACCCGCTCTTAATACTATGTCAATTGGAATAACGGTAAGCGGATTATAATTTCATAAAAATATTTTTAAAGCCTTACTTTATTTTTATGAGTAAGGCTTTTTTATTGAACGATATTTGCAAAAAATAAACGAGTTTGATAGAGAAACAACATAAAATAAGAAGCGAAGAAAAAGCGGTGTTGATTGGGATAATCTTAAAAGAACAAACCGACGAACAGGTCAACGAATATTTGGATGAACTTGCGTTTCTGGCCGAAACAGCCGGTGCCATAACCGTAAAAAGGTTCACTCAAAAAATGCCTCATGCCGATAGCAAAACATTTGTTGGAAAAGGAAAATTAGAAGAAATAAAAAATTATGTCGCTGCAAAAAATATTGACCTTGCCATTTTTGATGATGAATTAACCGGATCGCAAATAAGTAATATTGAAAAAGTAATTGGTATAAAAACGATCGATCGAAGCGATTTAATTCTCGACATATTTGCACGCCGTGCCAGAACCGCACAGGCCAAAGTACAGGTAGAACTTGCACAATATCAATATTTATTACCACGGTTAAAAGGAATGTGGCAACACCTGGAACGGCAAGGCGGCGGTATCGGAACCCGCGGTCCGGGTGAAACAGAAATAGAAACCGATCGCCGAATCGTAAAAGATAAAATTTCTTTATTAAGAAAAAGACTGGGCGATATCGATAAACAATCTTTCACTCAAAGAAAAGAACGCGGCGAATTTATTCGCGTTTCGTTGGTTGGCTATACCAATGTTGGTAAAAGCACGTTGATGAATTTATTGAGCAAGAGCGATGTTTTTGCTGAGAATAAATTATTTGCAACATTAGATACCACTACCAGAAAAGTTGTTTTCGAAAACACGCCATTTTTATTAAGCGATACCGTTGGATTCATTCGCAAGTTGCCGCATCATTTGATAGAAAGTTTTAAAAGTACTTTGGACGAAGTACGTGAAGCCGATATTTTACTGCACGTTGTTGATATCTCTCATCCGCAGCACGAAGAACAAATGGGTACCGTAAATAAAATGTTGCAGGAACTAAAAGCTTTCGAAAAGCCCATCCTCACTGTGTTTAACAAGATGGATCTCTACGAAGAAAAAAATTTTGACGAATGGCTGGATGAAAGTGTGCAACAGGAAATCTTACGCGAACTAAAAGAAAAATGGGAGCGTAACACAGAAAATAATTGTGTGTTTGTTTCGGCACTCGAAAGAAAAAATATTGATGCACTTCGTGAATTTATTTTAAACAAGGTTCGCGAATTATATAAAATTCGTTATCCTTACCGTGAAGTTCATTTTTAATTTTTTTTATAAAAAAACATTAGAGCCTCACACCAATACCTACGGTTACATAAAATAAATTCATTCCATTTTCACCCTGCAATAAATGTTGCGGCATAACATAACTTGGTGTAACAGACGCATTGAACTTTCCTGCAACAAATACCACCGGCATTGAAAATTCATACGCTAAAATATTAAAACTATTTACATTCTCTGTTACTTGCTGTTGAGAAACCGGTATGCCCAACACATCTTTTTGTTGAAGAAACGTTTTAGAAAAATTCTGAGTGCCTGCATATAAATATGCCGACGGATCAAGAGCAAACGCAATAGGGCTTCCGGTTTCATGAATGATGAAGATATGATCCACGCCTGCTGTTGCACCAATATCGGTTTGTGCATCACTGAATTTTAAATCAGCTCCCATATTGATATTGATGATCTTGTTGGTATATGCTGTATTAATTCCTGTCTGAGATTTTAAAGCCGATTGTGGTAATAACATTTTGTCTTTATATAAAATCTGCGTATAAAAAATATTGCCGTTAAAATGTTTTGTCTGATTGAATTTATATCCGGCTTCAATTGTTGTGCCTGCATAAGTAGTAGACATCAGCGCATTGTGAACAAAGATGAAATTGCCCTGTGCGTATAATCCATTTTTTAGCTGAAATCCAATATTGGGCAGCAATCCATTGCTTTGCAAACTATCAGTTCTTCCAAAATAATGCAGTTTCGATTGAAAGTTAAATCCTGCATTAAATTCATTCTTTCTGTTACTACTGTCTTGCTGGCTCAGGCAAAACAGCGGAAAAAGCATTGCTATCAAAAGCGAATACTTGCTTTTGGGGGTACACATAACAAAAGGTTTTTTGGTTAATTTTTTTATTGCAAGAACTGCATTTACATACTAACAATATGATTGCTGCCCGATAATCTCCTCAACAAAAACCAACATTTTTGTTTATTAATTTTGCGCTTTAATATTTCCTGAAGCCGCTGCGTTAGCATTTACAGATGGTTTATTCATTTTTTCGTTACTTTCTACTTTTGCTTTTACTCTTTCCTTTGTTGCGATACCCGCTGCTTTTGCTTTGTCGGCAATTGCATCACCTTTAGCCTTTGTCTTATCGGCAGTTGCATCTGCATCTTCTTTAATTTCTTTTGCAGGAACTGTTGCTTTTATATCAGTAGAATTAGAAACATCTGCGCTGCTGCTTGTCTGATCAGAGCTGTTGTCTGCACTTACTTTGTCTTTGTTGTTTACTGATGCATTGCTTTGTGCGCTGATGCTGGTGTTATCTCCAACCGAACTTGTTGCATTCATTGCTGCAGAGGTCGTTTGTTTTAAAACATGGGCAGTTGCCGTTGTTGTTTTGCTTATTGCATTAGTAGTAGCTGCGGTAGTTTTACTTACTGCCGAAGTAACAGTGGTTACTGCTCTTGTTGCATTTATAGCTGCTGATGCAGAACCGCTTGCAGAGGCTCTAACAGCTGAACCCAAACCCAATTGTGCATTAGCTGCATTAAACATAAATAACGCAACCGCTGCTGCTGAAATTTTAGTGATCGTTTTCATGATGATAAATTTAAGTTTGAAAAAATAATGTTTGAACATCTATCCATTTTCAACTACCGTGCCAAAAATTATTTTCATTTCTATGCATCGAATGAAACGCAGTCCTGTAAAGGTTTTGAGATGGTCTTGGAAATTAAAAACCCGCCTCATGCGGGTTCATTTTTGTGTTAATGTTTTTATAATGCGGTTTGTAAAAAAATTATTCAACGATCCTCAGCTTTGCATAATTCAACATAATTTTTTTCTCTCCATTGTGTTCAAATAAAATTGTTGCGATTGGATTATGTGCGCTGCCCTCTAATTTTTTTACCACACCAAAGCCAAATTTCTGATGTTCTACTTTATTACCTTCTTCTAAAAACGATGTATCGCTTGCAACAAAATCTTTCGACGGAACATGCGCCACCACTTTGTTTACAGGTGGTGTTACCGGTAAGTATTCAGGTTTTTTATTTTCTTTCTTTGGTGGCGGACCATATCTTCTTTCTGCATTAGCAGCATCACCAAAACCTCTTTGCATTTTTAAAGATGCATTGCCATTGCTCCATTCGTTTGTTGAATTATTTCTTGCACCACCACCCGCATAACTTTTATCAATGTGCTCTTCGGGTACTTCATCCAAAAAACGGCTTGGCTCGTTTTGCACCAACTGACCAAAACGATAACGTGCATTGGCATATGTTAACCACAATCTTTGTTTGGCTCTTGTAACAGCAACATAAAACAATCTTCTTTCTTCTTCCAGTTCTTCACGGGTATTAATGCTCATGGCATTGGGAAACAATGTCTCTTCAATACCACCAACAAAAACGCATGCAAACTCTAATCCTTTGGCAGCATGTATCGTCATCAATTTTACAGCATCACTGTCTTCTTTATCATTATCCGCATCAGTCAGCAAAGTAATTTGTTGCAAATAACTTCCCAAACTTTTGCTGCCTACTTCTCCATCTTCGTTATCCGGGCTCTCGGTCCATTCTTTAATTGAGTTCAATAACTCCTGAATATTTTCGTAACGTGCCAACCCTTCGGTTGTTTTATCGTTGAATAATTCTTTAACCAAATTAGTATGCTTGCCCACTTGCGTTGCAACATCATACGCATTCTTATCGGCAAGCATCGTTTGAAAATATTTTATCATCGTCACAAAATTTTGTAACGCTTCCAATGTGCCCGCTTTAAAACCAAACTCCGCAGCTCTCGTCAACACATCCCATAAAGTAATTTGTTTTTCGTTGGCAATGATCACACACTTTTCGATCGTTGTTTTACCAATACCGCGAACAGGATAATTAATAATTCTTTTCAACGCTTCTTCATCTCTCGTATTTACGATCACTCGCAGATACGCAACCAGGTCTTTAATTTCTTTTCGCTGATAAAAACTTAAGCCGCCATAAATTTTATACACGATGCCCATTCGGCGCAAACTCTCTTCAAATGCACGGCTCTGTGCATTGGTGCGGTATAAGATTGCAAAATCCTTATTGTAATAATGATTCCGGAGTTTTTGTTCCTGAATTGTATCAGCAACAAATTTTCCTTCTTCATTATCCGTCATGGTACGCACCAATTTTATTTTTTCACCGGTCTCATTTTCTGTCCATAGATTTTTGGGGATCTGTCCTTTGTTATTTTTAATCACTTCATTGGCCACACCCAAAATACTTTGACTGCTTCTGTAATTCTGTTCCAGTTTGATCACTTTCACATCATCATAATCTTTCTGAAACTGTAAAATATTTTCAATGGTTGCGCCGCGAAAACTATAAATACTTTGTGCATCATCGCCGACCACGCAAATATTTTCATGCACCGCTGCCAATAATTTTGTGATCTGATATTGCACCGTGTTGGTATCCTGATACTCATCGATCAAAATGTACTTGAACTTATGCTGATATTTTACCAACGCTTCATTGTGCATCTTCAACAATTCATACATCTTCAACAACAGATCATCAAAATCCATCGCGCCATTCTTAAAACATCTTGCTGCATACGCTGCATAAATTTGAGCGATGGCGGGACGGTTCGCTCTTGTATCTTCCTGCTGAATATAATAATCTACCGCATATTCAGCCGGGCCAACCAATGCATTTTTTGCCGATGATATTCTGTTATGAACCACGTTTGGTTTATAATGTTTATCATCCAGATTCAATTCGTTGATCACTGTTTTTATAACAGAGCGGCTATCATCCGTATCATAGATCGTGAAGTTGCTCGGATAACCAATGCGATGCGCTTCGCCACGCAATATTCTTGCAAACACGCTGTGAAAAGTTCCGATGTATAAATTTCTTGCTTCGTTGTTGCCGAGAATTTTTTCGATACGTTCTTTCATCTCGGCAGCAGCTTTGTTGGTAAACGTAAGCGCAAGGATATTAAATGCATCCACACCTTTATTCATCAAATGTGCAATGCGTGTTGTCAGCACTTTTGTTTTACCACTGCCGGCACCCGCCACAATCATCAACGGTCCGTTCATGTGCAATACCGCTTCTTTCTGCGGCTCGTTCAATCCACTTAAATAATCCTGCATGGGTGCAAGATAATTTGTTACCATGTTATTTAGAACGAATGTGAAGAATCTAATTTATGCACAGTAATTTTTTTGTAGCTGGCTAAGGTTTTTTATGGCATCGCCTGTTGGCCCTGATTCTTTCAGTGAAAAAATCGTACACTTGTACAGTTGGGTTTTTGTGGCAACAAAATAAATTCACTTACATTCGCCGCCTCAAAAATCAACCATGAGCGTAGAAAAATTATTAGCCGAAAGAAGCGGCAACAAATGTGAGTTATGTTCTTCAACAGAAAATTTAAGTGTTTATGAGGTTCCGCCGCATTCGTTCAGAAATGTTGCTGACAGCATTTTCATCTGTGAAAAATGCAAACAACAGTTAGATAAAAAAGAAGAGCTCGACAGCAAACACTGGCAATGTTTGAACGAAAGCATGTGGAGCGAAGTGCCTGCCGTGCAGGTTGTTTCATGGCGCATGCTCAACAGGTTCAGAAACGAAACATGGGCTTCAGAAAAAATAGACATGATGTATCTGGATGAAGAAAATCTTACCTGGGCAAAAGAAACCGGCGATCATGAAAACAGCGCTGCCGTTGATCTGCATAAAGATGCTTATGGTGCATTATTGGAAAATGGCGATACAGTTGTTCTTACAAAATCATTGGACGTAAAAGGTTCTACCATCAACGCAAAATTGGGGACCGTTGTACGAAATATCAGATTGGTTACCGATAACACAGAACAGATCGAAGGAAAGATTGAAGGGCAAACCATTGTTATCTTAACAAAATATCTCAGAAAAAAATAAAATTTTGTTGGCTTCTTTTTTGCCACGAATGCACGAATATAGATTAGTAAATTTGTGCATTCGTGGCAATTGTTTTTATTCTCTCACAATATTAATGATCGCAACAGGCGGATCGAAATATTGATCATAATCGTTTTGCGTGTAAATTTTTCTGACAACGTCC
>JAGWPQ010000264.1 GCA_028877045.1 Bacteroidota bacterium
AATAATGGGGAAGTTTGTTGGCAAGCCAGTTATGATTATTTCAACAAATGGAGTTGGGATGGAAGTTTTAGGAATGTTTGGATCAATTTGTTTGTGGACAAATAAGCAATTAATAGATTTATCAACAGCGCAATTAGGCAGTTCGCATCACCAAGTAAAAAAGGAGGAGAAAGTGTAGTCTATCAAGGCAGGAAATCGAGTAAAACCAGCAATAGCCTTAGTTTAAACGATAACAAGGGAATGCCATTATGTTATCCAAGAGGTTAATTAACTATTAATTATTTTTATGTACTACATAATATATTATACATTTGTTATTAAATCTATAACGAAAAGCATATAAATGAGCTTAAAAAAAAATCGTATTGAAGATTTTGAATCTTCTGAAAAACGACCTATAAAGGATTCAAAATTCAATATTGACCTCACAGACAGTTTCGAAAAAATTCCGGTTAAAATATTTCCTGATACAAAAACGGGTTCTGCATTTGTTGCACAGGAAGTAGCCAATCTTATCAGAGAAAAAACTAAAAAAGGCGAAGATTGTGTATTGGGTTTGGCAACAGGTTCTACTCCTATCAGCTTATATGCCGAGTTGGTGCGCATGCATAAAGAAGAAGGATTAAGTTTTAAAAATGTGATCACTTTCAATCTTGATGAATATTATCCTTTGGAACGTGAAGCATTGCAAAGTTACTGGAGCTTCATGCACCGGCATTTATTCAATCATATCGATATCGATCCTGCCAATATTCACATGCCCAATGGTGCTTTATTAAAAGAAGATGTAAAAAAACATTGTTTAAAATACGAAAGTTTAATTGATGCAGTGGGTGGCATCGATCTGCAGATATTAGGAATTGGTAATAACGGTCATATTGGTTTTAACGAACCGGGTTCAAGCATCTTCTCAAAAACACGTTTGGTCTCTTTAGATAATATCACCAGAATAGCCAATGCTTACGAATTTCAAAATATTTCGCAAGTACCCAGAATGGCCATCACCATGGGTATCAGTACTATTTTGAAAGCAAAGAAAATTTTGTTGATGGCATGGGGAATGAAAGCACCGATCGTTGCAAAAAGTGTGGAAGGACATTTGACCGAACAAATTCCTGCGAGCATTTTGCAACAACACAACGATTGCACTTTTGTGATCGATGAAACTGCAGCAACAGAATTAACACGCATCAAATCACCATGGTTAACCGGTGAATGTGAATGGACACCTCAGATGATGAAACGTGCCGTTATTCAAATGGCATTAAAAACAAAAAAACCTATTTTAAGTTTAACTACACACGATTATAACGAAAATAGTTTGGGCGATCTGTTGGTTGAAAAAGGTGAAGCCTACGAAATCAATTTACAGGTATATTATTTATTGCGTGATAGCATCACAGGCTGGCCCGGCGGAAAGCCTAACGCAGTGATACCTGCACATCCCGAAAGAAGTGAACCGCATCCCAAACGTTGTTTGATCTTTTCTCCGCATCCCGACGATGATATCATCAGCATGGGTGGCACTTTCATGCGATTGCACGATCAGGGACATCAGGTTCATGTGGCCTATCAAACAAGTGGCAATATTGCAGTGACCGATGAATTTGTCACCAGATTTTTAGATTTTGCTGTTGGATTTGAAGAACAGTTTGGAATAGATAATCAAAAGAGTAAAGAAGTATTAACGGAAGCTGCCAATTTTTTATCAAACAAAAAGAAAAATCAGATCGATACCAACGAGATCCGTTCTATCAAGGGTTTGATCAGAAGATGCGAAGCAAGGGCTACCTGTCGCTATGTTGGCATAAAAGATGATAATCTTCATTTCTTAAATCTTCCTTTTTACGAAACAGGTGAAGTAGAAAAAAATCCAATGAGTGAAGCAGATATTGCCATCACCATGGAATTACTCGAAAAATTAAAACCACATCAGATTTATTGCGCCGGCGATCTGGCCGATCCGCATGGCACGCATAAAGTTTGTCTGGATATTGTTTTCGAAAGTATGCGCCGTTTAAAAGCAAGAGGCGATAAATGGATAAAAGATTGCTGGGTTTGGTTATACAAAGGTGCATGGCAGGAATGGGATCTGGCCGAAATAGAAATGGCCATACCCATGAGCCCCGATCAGGTAATGAAAAAAAGATTCGGCATATTCATTCATCAATCACAAAAAGATATGGTTCCGTTTCAGGGCACCGACAGCCGCGAATTCTGGCAACGTGCCGAAGACCGCAATGCCAATACGGCTAAGCTTTACGCCGAATTGGGATTGACCAAATATGCTGCCATGGAAGCTTTTGTAAGATGGCATTATTAATTGTATCATATCTTTAATGATATTGAATTAATTGTGCATGCAAAAGGATGATCACAAGCATATCGATAAATGGGCGGATGCATGGAAGTACAGATCGTTCAGGAACAGAACTGTTACCGGATTGATCTTTCTTGTTGCGCTTGGTATATTTTTTCCTTTCTTTTTTAATTTTATCGAAGCAAGAGATGGTGCACGATTAAACGATCCTTTATTGAATGTATTACCTGCAGTTGATGTATCAATTCCAATATTTTTGGTTTTATATTCAACTATCACTTTTGCATTGTATAAATGTTATAAAGACCCCTCGGTATTTATTGTTTTATTATGGAGTTATCTGATCATGAATTTTTTCCGGATCATTTCGATCTTCATGATTCCTTTACAAGCACCGCCGGGTTTGATTGTAATTAAAGACATCATAACCTATTTATTCTATGGAAACAGGTTCATCACAAAAGACCTTTTATTTTCGGGTCATACTGCTACCATGTTCCTGCTGTTTTTATCTTTCAACAAAAAGAATGATAAGATCATTGCCTTGATCGCTTCAATATTAATTGCGGTAATGGTTTTAATACAACATGTTCATTATACTGTTGATGTAATTGTTGCTCCTTTTATAGCTTTTATTTCGTATTGGATAGCCATGCGTTTACTAGGCAAGTATTGAGTTTTAATTAACTCATTTTTAAATTTCATTTCATTATAATTTTACAATTTTGTAATAATTTTTTAACATTACAGATGAATTGACATTAATTGTATCACATGCAAAAGTGGAACAGCAATTTCGAACTGGACAATTCTTTAACCGAAGAACAATTAAATTTTTTTAACGAGCATGGTGTAATTGTATTCCGCAATTTTATCAGTCGTGAAAAAGTGGAAACTTATATTGCTGAAATAAAACGCATTGAACAGGAATGGATCAATGAAGGACGTGATAAAGTAAATGGTATCCCGCTCAAATTCGGTAAAACAGAAGATGGTCATTTAACCATTCAAAGATTATGTTTTGCATCATTGTACAGCAAAGCACTTCACGATCTTTTGCAGGATGAAAGATTAAATGCTTTGATCGGATTATTGTATCCTTATGATGGCCGCATTGGCGAAAAAGAGAAAGACGGATTGGTGGTCAATAATTATATCAATTCTCCCAACAGCACATTCAAGCAAATGGGATGGCATACCGATAGTCCGAGAGATTTGTTTTTAGGACAAAAAATAATGCCCATGCTGAATGTGGGCATTCATTTGGATACCTGTTTATTCGAAAACGGCGGACTACGCGTTATACCCGGTACACACAAACAAAATGTTTTGCAATTATTGTTCGGTAAAAAATATTTTGTTGATAATACGGATGATGAAAGAGAAGTTGGTTTCGATATGTTCGCCGGTGATCTGTCGGTTCATGACGGACGTTTGTGGCATCGTGTGAAACAATGTCCGTTAACAGGAGAAGCAAGCAGGCGAAGGGTTATGTATGTTCCCATCATCACAGGAAAATACAAGCCAAAGACCGAAAAAAGTAAAACACCCTTTTATCATTTATTTACTTCAAAA
>JAGWPQ010000265.1 GCA_028877045.1 Bacteroidota bacterium
ATCACCCATCACACTTAATGCGCCTTGCGTACTACCGTGATATGATTTAGAAAATGAAATTATTTTTGATCGATTGGTTACACGTTTTGCCAGCTTCATCGCACCTTCTGTTGCTTCTGTTCCGCTGTTGGTGAAGTAAACACAATTGAGTGATGAAGGAAGATGATCTGTCAACAATTTTGCATAACTGATTTGCGGCTGTTCAATAAACTCGCCATAAACGATCAGGTGCATGTATTGTGCAGCCTGCTTTTGAACGGATTCAATGACTTTTGGATTGCCGTGACCAATATTTGCCACACTAAAACCGGAGATAGCATCAATATATTTTTTTCCGTCAGCATCAAACAAATAAATACCATCGGCCTTCACCATTTCAATACCGATTGGTGTTGGTGAAGTTTGTGCGACGTGATTTAAAAATAATTGTCTGTTGTTCATAAAAGGATGACAGATGATTGTTGACAGTATTGGTGCGAAGTTCGTTCTTTAAACCATAAAGAAATTAAGTAGCATTAAGTATTTTTTCTTAATTAACCTCAACTTCTTAATGGTTAATAAGAAAAGTAGTTGTGTCAATTGTAAAAAAGTTATTTCTCAACTTATCTTAAGTTCTTACTGTTTTTAAAATTATTTATTTGAAATTTGAATTTGAAATAAATCTGTTATGGCAACAATACTTACAGTTCTCGATAAACATCCGCAGTTTGGTGAAAAATGTTTTGTGGCTCCCAATGCAACAATCGTTGGCGATGTGGTGATGGGCGATAATTGCAGCGTTTGGTTCAATGCAGTTATCAGAGGAGATGTGCATTATATAAAAATGGGAAATAAAGTTAATGTGCAGGATGGTGCCGTGATCCATTGCACATACGAAAAAAATCCAACCAATATTGGCAACAATGTTTCAATCGGACATAATGCGTTGGTGCACGGTTGTACCATTCACGATAATGTTTTGATAGGCATGGGGTCAATTGTCATGGATCGCTGTATTGTGCACAGCAACTCGATTGTAGCCGCCGGTTCTGTTTTACTGGAAGGAACGATTGTTGATGCCGGAAGTATTTTTGCCGGCGTTCCTGCAAAAAAAGTAAAAGAGATTTCGCAAGATACAGTGCATGGCGAAATTGAACGTATCGCAAATAATTATACCAAATATTCATCGTGGTTCGAAGAATATAATGGTGCACCCAAAAAATAAAAAAATTAAACAGTAATGAATCATTAATTTGTTCTCATGAAAAAAATTTTGATCATCATTTTATCTGCAATCCTTTTTACGTCATGTGGTTTGTTCGGAAAAGCAAACAAAAATCAGGTAGGTTGTCCGCCATCCGGAAAAAATATGGGTGCCGAAAAATTATTAGTGTACGAACAGCAGGGATATAAACCAAGAACCGCCAAAGAAAAAAAAGAGTATGAAGCTGCAATGAAAGAATTAAAAAATAAAAAGTCCATCACAAAAGAAGGCGTCAATACCAATAATTAACTCCAACTGTTTTCATCCATCGTTTCCATGATCGTTAAATAACTGATATAACGTTCTTCTGAGATAGAACCCGCATTCACAGCGGCTTTCACAGCACAGCCTGGTTCATTAAAATGTTTGCAATTATTAAACTGGCAATCGTTCACCAATTTTCTCATCTCAGGAAAATAACCGCTTAATTCTTCTTTCTTTAAATCAACCAAGCCTAATTCCCTGATGCCGGGTGTGTCAATTATTTTTCCGCCAAAAGGCAGATCAAACATTTCGGCAAATGTGGTGCTGTGCATTCCTTTGCCGCTCCAGCCACTCACTTCCAAAATTTTCAGATCAAGCTCAGGAAAAATATTATTGATCAAAGTTGATTTACCCACACCACTATGTCCGCTCAACAATGTTGTTTTATCTTTCAATAATTCTTTTACTTCTTCAACACCTTCGTGGCGTATAACACTTGCCAGCACTACTTTGTAGCCGATGTTTTCGTAAATAGATTTTAATAACGCGAACTTTTCTGTTTCTTTCTTTTTATAAATATCTGCTTTATTAAAGACGATGATGGCGGGTACATGATACATTTCGCAGGCCACTAAAAACCGGTCGATAAATCCCTGTGATGTTTTTGGATCTTTTAATGTTGCAAACAAAATACTCTGATCCAAATTAGACGCAACAATATGATGCTGGTGTTTATTATGCGGACTAACCCTTGCCACATAATTTCTTCTCGGCAAAATTTCCAGAATGGTGGCGGTGTTTTCCAATTCGTTTTCAATTTCTATTTCCACTTCATCGCCAACCGCAATGGGGTTGGTAGAAGTAATGCCATCTATCTTCAACACACCTTTTATACGTGCGTTGAAAACCCTGCCATCATTGGCTTTCACCACATACCAACTGCCCGTAGATTTATAAACAAGTGCTTTCATTGCCTTACGAAGATAAAAGGATTTTATGTTACCAGCATTTGCACTTATGGCATCGCCTGTTGCGTCGCACTCTTGTACCGTCGGAACGTTATTAAGCTTTTATTTTCACTATCAAAAATTTGCATTAGAATATCTTTACTTTTAGTTTGCGATTATTGTGAATTTAAAATTTCAATCTATATGAGATTAATAATTTTTTTGTTTTTACTTTTTGTTATTAACGTGAAGAGTCAAACTAAAAACAATTTTTATCCCGATGGTTACTACTTCACAAATTTGACAATTAAAAATACTGACTGGAATTTTGAGTGGCTATCTATCATGACCGAACCTATTCATGGATTAAAGAACGATGTATCAGTCCGATTCCTAAATAGTAAAACAAAAAAATGGATTGACATCTCAACCAAAGACTATTTTATTAGTCATGATAGTTCCATATTTAATTTTAACAATAATCTTATTGGGCAGCTAACTTTTACAGGACACTTTACTTGTTCAAAACCTCCTCTTCAAGATAATAAAGTGGTAGCTAAGCAAAC
>JAGWPQ010000266.1 GCA_028877045.1 Bacteroidota bacterium
AAAAGTGTTGAAGAAACTTTGCCTGTTCCCCCGCATGACGGGCAAACTTCTGTTGTTGTAATATTTACTTCGGGCCGCATCCTTTGCCTTGTGATCTGCATCAAACCGAATTTTGAAATAGGAAGTACCGAATGCTTTGCTCTGTCGGTCTTCATAAATTCTTCCATTGCTTCCTGTAAACTGCGTTTATTATCGGGCAGTTTCATATCAATATAATCGATCACAATGATGCCACCAATATCCCTCAAACGCAGTTGCCGTGCTATTTCTTCGGCCGCTTCCAAATTTGTTTGCAATGCATTTTCTTCCTGATTATTGCTTACACTTTTATAACCGCTGTTTACATCAATTACATGCAATGCTTCGGTGTGCTCAATAATTAAATAAGCACCACTCGGTAAATTCACTGTTTTACCAAAAGAGCTTTTTACTTGTTTGGTAATTCCAAATTGATCGAATAGAGGAGCACCATTGTTATGAAAAGAAATGATCTCACTCTTTTTCGGTGCAATACGTTGAATATAATTTTTAGTATCGTTATAAATATTTTTATCGTTGACTACGATCCTGTTAAAGTCTTCAGTTAACAGATCGCGAAGGATACTTGTGGTTTTATCCTGCTCACTTAAAATCTTTGCAGGGGCTTGTGCTCCCTTTAAATTTTTCTGGATATTTTTCCAGGTTTCTATCAAGGTTAAAAGATCCTGATGCAGTTCGGAAGTACTTTTTCCTTCAGCAGCGGTTCTCACAATTACTCCAAAATTTTTTGGCCGAATGGCTTCAACGATTTTATGTAAACGTTTTCTTTCTTCAGAAGAATGTATCTTTTTTGATACAGCAACGATCTCGTTGAATGGGGTCAACACCACAAATCTTCCGGGCAAACTTAATTCACAACTTAATCTTGGTCCTTTAGCTGCAATGGGTTCTTTTAAAATCTGAACCAATACATTTGGTTTGCCACTTAATACTTCATTGATCTTTCCTGTTTTTACAATTTCGGGTTCAATTGTAAATTTGGCAAAATCAAAACTATTTTCATTTTGATCGGCCATTGCCAATTGAGTAAACTTTAAAATTGATTTTGCAAAAGGCGAGAGATCGGTATAATGCAAAAAAGCATCTTTCTCAAAACCAACATCAATAAATGCGGCATTAAGTCCTGGAATAAGTTTCTTAACCTTACCGAGGTATAAATCACCTACAGCAAAGTTTGCATCTGTTTTTTCGTTATGCAGCTCAACTAATTTTTTATCTTCCAATAATGCGATCTCAACACCGGAAGGAGCTGCGTTTATTATTAATTCTTTGTTCACAAAATTTGCAACTTTTAAAATGCATGAAGACGTTCCCGATCTTTGATCAGGAAATTTTCGCAGTCACTTTTTTGTATTTGCCTAAAAAACCGAAGGTTAAGGTTAAAGTTGCAGCTCAGAGATAGAATATGGCAAATACTTTTAAGTGTATAAAGAAGTCTTAGTAAAAACCAAGACTTCTTTATAATGTAAAATCGTAAAGAATTATTTGTTCTTTTTCTTATGACGATTCTTTCTTAAACGTTTTTTACGTTTGTGCGTAGCAATTTTATGACGTTTTCTTTTCTTACCACAAGGCATACTCGGTCAAGTTTTAATTAGTTAATAAATTTATTTTAGTTCGTTAATACGAATATCGATTTGCTTTCTGATCTCCTGATCGGTAATAAATTTTTTGCCTGTTTCATACCATTTTACTGCATTGGCTTTATCGCCTTTCAATTCATAACATTCGGCTATTTGAAAAATAGCTTCCAGGTTATTTGGTTGCTTTTTTAAAATGACTGAAAAATGTTCAATCGCTTTGTCAAATTGCCCGCTTTTCTTTCCTCCCAAACCCAAAACCAGTTGCCCGTAAAGGTTATCCGGATTTTTTTGAACGATTTCCCTTACCGTTAAAATACCCTGCATCGGATTGTCGGAAATGTTGCCAAACATTAAACAGGCGCCGATGCCAATTTTACTGGAATCGTTATCAGGATTGAGTTTCAAAGCTCTATCTAAAAGATCTTTAGCATTTGTTGCCAACCATTTTTGCATGGGTGGATTGCCTTCTATCAGCAGATTATCTACAAATAGCTGGGCGGCAAATGTGAGGCTTTTTTCTGAATTTTCCAATTTAGAAGCTTCTGCGGTATAATATGCGTATGGCAATATCATTTTTGCCGAATCTTTCCAGAACCTGGCTAACTGGTGAAATACATGCAATTTCTGCTCATTTACATCTCCCCGCACTACTGCATTTTCCAATCCTGCCAATCTTTGATTCTGATCGGATGTCAATGATTTTTTTGCTTCACTTAAGATATCACTGAATTGGAGGGATCCGTTAGAAGTAGATTGAGCTTGGGCTGAAGCCGATGTATTTTCTTTCTTAGGAGTATTGGTTTTGCCAAAGAAGAACAGTAAAACCACTAATACAATTGCGCTACCAACCAAAAGTAACTGTTGACGTTTCATTAATAAATTTTAGGCAAAGTTACTCAGACTGATGTTTGCTTTTCACTTCCAGCATAAATTCCTTTGCAGGCTTAAATGCAGGAATAAAATGTTCGGGGATTTCTACAGCAATATTTCTTTTAATATTTCTTCCAATTTTTGCAGCACGTTTTTTTGTAATAAAACTTCCAAACCCGCGTATATAAATGTTTTGACCATGGGCCAAACTATCTTTTACTTCTTTAAACATGGTCTCTAATGTTACAAGAACATCAACTTTCGGAATACCTGTTTTATCGGAGATGTTATTGATAAGATCGGATTTTCTCATATCTTTTGTTTATTGGTTTTCAATTATCAGGCTATTAAAATACGACAAATCTATTAATATTAACAAGTAAAATGCAAAAAAAAATTAATGGCTATGAATAGGCGGTCAAATAATTTTTTATGCATCATACTATTGCAACCATATCTTCATAAAAATTGTTGTTGTTTTATTGAATATTTATTGAAATGCTGAAAACAGAATTCACTTCACTTTTGATGCAATGGCACAAAAAGTCCAACCGCAGAGAAATGCCATGGAAAGGAGAAAAGGATCCCTACAAGATTTGGTTGAGTGAAATTATTTTGCAACAAACACGCGTTGAACAAGGTTGGAATTATTATGAACGATTTATTGAAAAATATCCTACTGTTCAGCAATTGGCAAAAGCAAAAGATGAAGATGTTTTTAAATTATGGGAAGGATTGGGTTATTATAACCGTTGCAAAAATTTATTGTTTACAGCAAGATTTATTTCGAAAGATTTGAAAGGAGAATTTCCAAAGAACTATGATGAAATAATTTTATTGAAAGGGATTGGGCCATATACCGCGGCTGCCATTTCTTCGTTTGCTTTTAATTTGCCTTATGCTGTAGTTGATGGAAATGTGTTTCGTGTTTTGTCGCGTGTGTTTGGAATTGAAACGGCAATCGACAGCAATCAAGGCAAAAAAGAATTTACAAAATCAGCCGATGAGGTTTTAGACCGAAAAGAAGCCGGTGCATACAATCAGGCGATCATGGATTTTGGTGCAATGGTTTGCAAACCTGTAGCACCAACCTGCAGCAATTGTATCCTTCAAAAAATTTGTATTGCTTTCAAAGAAGGAAAAGTAAATCTCTTGCCTTTCAAAGAAAAAGTATTGCAAAAAAAGCATCGTTGGTTTTATTATTTTTTGATGGAACATGATGATAAAATATTGGTTCATAAACGAACTCAAAAAGATATCTGGGAGAATTTATTCGAATTTTATTTATTGGAATCTGCAGAACAAATTAAATGGAACGATCAATTGGTTCATCAATGGCTGAATGAACAATTTGCACTGCGTGATGCTGATGTGATAAGCATTTCGTCAGTTTCAACGCAACAACTAACGCACCAAAAAATTACCGGACAGTTTATAAAACTGAAATTGAAAAAGGTTCCTGCGTCATTGCAACAATATCAATGGCAACCGGTAAAAAAAATGAAACTGCTGGCATTTCCTAAATTTATCAATCAGTTTCTTGAAAAAGATTTGAAATGATTTTTTGCCGGTAAAAATTTTATTTCAAGATAAAATAAAAGAGGCTGCAAATTGATTGCAGCCTCATCAGTTAGTATTAGCCTGAGACAATTAAACTAATCCCTGTGCCAGCATTGCTTCTGCTACTTTCACAAATCCTCCGATATTGGCACCGCGTACATAATTAATGTAGCCGTCTTTATCCTTACCATGTTTAACACAGGTTTCATGAATATTTTTCATGATACTTTTTAATTCGTTGTCAACATGATCTCTTGTCCAATTCATTCGCATACTGTTTTGCGCCATTTCTAATCCCGATGTAGCAACACCACCGGCATTGGATGCTTTACCCGGTGCATATAAAATTTTCTCTTCAATAAAATATTCTACTGCGGCGGGTGTGCTAGGCATATTGGCTCCTTCCGAAACACAAACACAACCATTTTTAACCAATGCAACTGCATCGTCATAAGTCAATTCATTTTGTGTGGCACAAGGCATTGCGATCTGGCATTTAACATGCCATGGTGTTTTGCCTTCAACATATTCGCATTTATATTTTTCGGCATATTCGCTGATGCGCCCTCTTTTTACATTCTTCAATTCCATAATGAATGCTAATTTTTCTGCATCAATTCCATCCTTATCATAAATATAACCGTTCGAATCGCTTAGGGTAAGCACTTTGCCGCCTAATTGTGTGATTTTTTCGCAGGCATATTGTGCCACATTTCCAGAGCCGGAAATGACAACAGTTTTTCCCTGAATGGTATCGTTCCTAGTTTCCAACATGTTTTGTGCAAAATAAGAACAACCATATCCGGTAGCTTCAGGGCGAATAAGACTTCCGCCCCATTCCAAACTTTTTCCGGTAAGTACTCCTGTAAATTCATTTCTGATACGTTTATATTGTCCGAACAAATAACCGATCTCTCTGCCTCCAACGCCAATATCGCCGGCAGGTACATCGGTAGATGCACCAATATGGCGCTGCAGTTCGCTCATGAACGATTGGCAAAATTTCATAATCTCTAA
>JAGWPQ010000267.1 GCA_028877045.1 Bacteroidota bacterium
GCATTTTATGCGGCGTAATGATTTGATCGCTGTCGCCGATCGCCAGATGATTGATCTTATTCGGATATTCCTGCACAATGCATTTCAACGGCAGAGAAGCAAGATGCGATGCACCTTCCGGGGTTAATTGAAATTGTGTACTGTCTTTATTAACCGTAAAATATTGTTTGCTTTGTGCATCAATTTTTCCAATAAGAACAATGAATAAAATTGTAATAATTTTTCTCATACAATTATTTAATGATCGCTTTTAAAAGTTTTGCGAACAACTTAATTAAAGATAAGTACTCCGTCAAAATTAAATATACATAACCACAGAGTGAAAGAGTAATACACAGAGTTGCGCAGAGAATACAGTAAAACTCAGTTTACTCTGTGAAATAACTCTGCAAACACTGTGGTAAAATAAATTATAGATTATTTTGACAGAATACTTAAAGACTGTTGCATAAAAATGCCCCTGAAATTCAGGGGCATTTTATAATTGATCGTTCATTTAATTTATTCTGCTTCGGCAACAACTTCTTTCACTTCGGGTATCATGCGTTTCATCATGCCTTCAATGCCTGCTTTCAAGGTAACCATCGAAGAAGGGCATCCGCTGCAACTTCCCTGCAACATCAAATTAACCACGCCGCTGTTATAGCTTCTGAACTGAATGGCACCGCCATCCATTTCAACCGCAGGTTTCACATAATTTTCCAATAATTCTTTTACACGTTTAACCACATCATCATCATCGGCTGCAACAGCATTACTTGCTTCGAGTTTGTATTTGGCTGCTTCTTCTTCATTCACGATCACGCCTCCATTTTCCAAATAATCTTTCAGAAATTGTTTAATGGTCGGTATAACATCCTGCCAGTCTTCTGTATCATTTGTTTTTGTCAGCGTAACAAAATTGCTGGCAATAAAAACGCTTTTAATAAAAGGGAAACTAAATAATTCTTTTGCCAGCGGCGAAGGGGCCGAAGTAGTTTCATCCTGAAAATCGATACTCTTGCCGGGATACAATAATTTATTGGCAACAAATTTCATTGTTTCCGGATTGGGTGTCATCTCGGTATAAATGCTTACGATGGCGTTTCCTGTTTTGATCATAACATCACTTTTATATTCGCAACAAAAATAGAGAAATTAAAATAGTATTGGTTTAATGAGCTCATAAAGTAGTTTTCGCAAAACGATATTTTTAATCGATACTTTTGTTTTGTACCAAGCAGTTGGATGGCTATTTAGCTGCAGTTGCGGTTGCATCATGCCGACTGTGTCGGCATCCCGATTCAATCGGGACTTGTACTGTAAAACTTAAATCAACAGAAATTTCATTCCATAAAAATGAGTACTGCAAAAACATACAAATGGATCAAAGTTGCCGAAAGTACCGACGATATTGAATGGCAACAAAATGATATGTGTGTTATTGAAGCAAGCGGCAAAAAGATCTCAATAGCAAAATTTAAAGGGCAGATCTCTGCCTTTGCATATAAATGTCCGCATGCCGGCGGTATTTTGGCTGATGGCTGTCTGGATGCGCTGGGACATGCAGTTTGCCCCATACATCGTTATAAATTTGAATTAATGAAGGGCAGAAACGTTTCGGGCGAAGGATATTATTTAAAAATTTATCCCGTTGAATGCAGGCCGGATGGCGTTTTCGTAGGATTTGAAGAAAAAGGTTTTTTTAATTGGCTTTAAAAATTTTTGCCAAAAACTATAAACCCCTATTTTTGCTGCCCCGAAAGGGCATGTATTCCCGAATAGCTCAGTTGGTTAGAGCATCTGACTGTTAATCAGAGGGTCTCTGGTTCAAGTCCAGATTCGGGAGCTAATAAAATAAAGGGTTTGAGAAGA
>JAGWPQ010000268.1 GCA_028877045.1 Bacteroidota bacterium
AAATATTCTAAGAAAAGTTTAAATCAGTTTCCCGCCGCCTTTTGTTTTGCTGTAAATTTGCAGCACAAAAAATCCGTTTGATGAAACAAAATGGATTGGCTCCGTGAAAATCGTAAATCATTAATTATAAATCTTAAATTTCTATTATGGCTTTTGATATTGAAATGATCAAGAAGGTATATGCCCAGATGCCCGCAAAAGTAGATGCAGCACGCAAAACATTGGGTCGCCCGTTAACATTAGCAGAGAAAATATTGTTTGCGCATTTGCACAGCGATATGCAGTTACTGAATTTTGAAAGAGGAAAATCGTATGTTGATTTTGCGCCCGATCGCGTTGCTATGCAGGATGCAACTGCTCAAATGGCTTTGTTACAATTCATGCAGGCAGGCCGCCCCAAAGTTGCTGTTCCATCAACCGTTCATTGCGATCACCTGATCACAGCAAAAAATGGTGCAACAGAAGATTTGGCTTTTGCTAATCAGGAAAGCAAAGAAGTGTACGATTTCTTAGCATCTGTTTCAAATAAATATGGCATTGGTTTCTGGAAACCGGGTGCCGGAATTATTCACCAGGTGGTTTTAGAAAATTATGCTTTCCCCGGCGGAATGATGATCGGTACTGATTCTCACACCGTAAATGCAGGTGGATTGGGAATGGTAGCGATTGGTGTTGGTGGTGCCGATGCATGCGATGTGATGGCAGGTTTGCCATGGGAATTAAAATGGCCCAAATTGATTGGCGTTAAACTGACCGGGAAATTAAATGGATGGACTGCTCCGAAAGATGTGATATTGAAAGTTGCAGGAATATTAACGGTTAAAGGTGGAACCGGTGCCATTGTTGAATATTTCGGAGAAGGCGCTACCAGCATGAGCTGTACAGGTAAAGGAACCATTTGTAATATGGGTGCAGAGATTGGTGCAACCACTTCAACATTTGGTTATGATGAAAGCATGGAAAGATATTTACGCGCAACAGGAAGAAATGAAGTAGCTGATCTTGCCAACGGAATCAAACAACATTTGACTGCCGATGCAGAAGTATATGCTTCACCTGAAAAATATTTCGATCAGGTAATTGAAATTAATTTATCGGAACTCGAGCCGCATTTAAACGGGCCATTCACGCCCGATCTGGCAACTCCTGTTTCTAAAATGAAAGAAGAAGCTGTAAAAAATAATTGGCCATTAAAAGTTGAATGGGGATTGATTGGTTCGTGCACAAACTCTTCGTATGAAGATTTAAGTCGTGCCGCATCCATCGCTCAGCAGGCAATCGAAAAAGGCTTGGTTACAAAAGCTGAATTTGGGATCAACCCCGGATCGGAACAAGTTAGATTTACTGCCAACCGCGATGGTTTATTAAAAACATTTACAGATCTGAATGCAACAATTTTCACCAATGCATGCGGGCCATGTATCGGCATGTGGGACAGAGTTGGTGCTGAGAAAAAAGAAAAGAATACCATCGTTCATTCATTCAACAGAAATTTTGCAAAACGTGCCGATGGTAATCCAAACACGTATGCTTTTGTTGCATCGCCTGAAATGGTTGCTGCCATTGCAATTGCAGGAGACCTGTCTTTCAATCCGATTACCGATACATTAATAAACTCAAAAGGTGAGAAAGTAAAATTGGATGCGCCGCATGGCGATGAATTACCAAAAAAAGGTTTTGCTGTTGAAGATGCAGGATACCAGGCTCCTGCTGCCGATGGAAAAAATGTTACCGTAAATGTTTCGCCCGATTCGAAACGTTTGCAATTATTGGCGCCTTTTGCCGAATGGGAAAAAATGGATCTGAAAGGTTTGAAATTATTAATTAAAGCAAAAGGAAAATGTACCACCGATCATATTTCTATGGCCGGCCCATGGTTAAAATTCCGTGGACATTTAGATAATATTTCGAACAACATGTTGATCGGTGCTGTTAATTTCTTCAACGATAAAACTGATTCCATCAAAAATCAATTAACCGGCGAATACGGCCCTGTACCTGCAACACAGCGTGCTTACAAAGCCGCAGGCATTGGAAGCATTGTTGTTGGTGATGAAAATTATGGCGAAGGTTCTTCTCGTGAACATGCTGCAATGGAACCACGTTTCTTAGGTGTTCGTGTGGTGTTGACTAAATCTTTTGCACGTATTCACGAAACCAATTTAAAGAAACAGGGAATGCTGGCATTGACTTTTGCCGACAAATCTGATTACGATAAAATTCTTGAAGACGATACAATTGATGTAATTGGTTTAACAACATTTGCTCCCGGCAAACCATTAACATTGGTGTTGCATCACAAAGATGGCAGCACGCAGGAGATTTCTGTTAACCATACTTACAATCAACAACAGATCGAATGGTTTAAAGCAGGTGCTGCATTAAATATTATTCGCAAGCAAGTGGCTAATATTTAAAAATAAAAAATATAAAAATAAAAATAAAAGTCCCGCAGCATGGCGGGATTTTTTATTTATGCGAATGAATGGCTGAGGCATAAACGCAAGTATCACAAATTGTGATACCATGTTGTTATTTATGTAACCGGCTGAAGTACTTATGGCAGCTGCAGTCGCGTTGCACACTTGTACGGTTTATACTTTATTCAACAATTTTACCGCTAAGATAAAGAGAAGCAGAGTTAACGCAGAGAATTCAGCGTAACTCTTTAAACTCTTGTTCTCTGCGGTGAAAAAATTACGCTTCAATAAAAGCTCAGTAAAATTCTGAACGTTGAAGTGTGCGACGCAACCGCAGCCCAATAGAAATTCGAAAGCCGTAACCAAAAAATAAACAAAACTGTTTTTTATCTGTTAATGTAATAATTATTTGCATCACGCAAGTTTTTTATAACTTACCATTCATTCAAAAATAAATTTTATGCAACGTCGCCATTTTTTACGCAATGCAGGATTATCTGCCGGATTATTGGCATTAGCCCCAAAAGATCTGATCGCCGCATTGTTGCAACAGCCTGCTTACAAAATAACCATGCTGCGCAATGATATCGGCATCTTTAACGAGAAGGGTGGAACCATATTATTTTATTTATCGGATGAAGGCATTGTGGTGGTTGATTCGGAATTTCAAGATCAGGCCAATCATTTAATTGATGAGCTAAAAAAGAAAACGACCCATCCTTTTAAATTGTTAATTAATACACATCATCATTTCGATCATACTAGCGGCAATATAGCATTTAAGGGATTGGTGGATCACGTTGTGGGACATCAAAATTGTTTGGCAAATTATAAACGTGCGGCGGCTGAACAGAAATCGGAGGACAAACAATTATTTCAAGATGTAACTTTCACTGACACATGGAAATATAAAATTGGTAAAGAAAAGATCAAGGCACATTATTTTGGTGCAGGACATACCAACGGCGATGCTTTGATCCATTTTCAGAATTCGAATATTGTTCATATCGGCGATCTGATGTTTAATCGTATCTATCCCTATATCGACCGCAAAGCAGGTGCTTCTTTTAAAAACTGGATAACAGTTTTAGACAAGGCACAAGCAACTTTCGATAACGATACCATTTTTGTTTTTGGCCATGCGAGCAACAATGCTGTTGTTGGTTCGAAAGATGATCTGAAAGGAATGCAGAATTATATCAATCAATTATTAAAATTAGTTGGAGATAATATTAAAGCAGGTAAAACAAAAGATGAGGTTTTACAAATTACTTCTGTTCCAGATGTTGGCGAATGGAAAGATGAAATGAAAATCATTAAAATGAATTTGGAAACTGCGTATCTCGAATTAACAGCTTAACTTTTTTGTTGCCAAGAATGCACAAATATTTTCTTTGAATTTAATTATGCATTCCTGACAATTAATTATTTTATCTCCAGCAATCTTTCGAGCACAAAATAAACAGCCGGACAAAAAGTAGAATTTTTTAAAGTGATGGCAGGTCGTTTTAAAATCACATCTTCATCGGTGTAAGGGAATCTTGCACAATCGCTTGGACGATGATCGTAGATACTGCAATAATTGTCACTTCCCAAAAAGGGGCAGGGAGAATTTTTCGTAACATAATCTCCTTCTTTGTCGAGGTCTAAATAGGTTTCAATAAAATCGCCTTCTTTCATTCCCAGGTATTTGCTGATACGCTTAATGTCGGGTGTTTTAAACCGCGGCGAATAACCTTTGCAGCAATTGGCACATTGCAGGCAATCTATTTTGCTGAAAGCTTCGTCATGCAGCTCTGGCAATACTTTCAGCACTTTGTTTTTATTAGCACGTTGCAGTAATTGCTTGTACTGCTTCTCATGATCAGCACTTCTTTTCTCCCAGTTATCTAATTTTATTTCGGACATGTTAATAAATCTGAATTGATAAAAAAATTGCGGCACTTATTGTTTCTTTGCAGCGCAACAAAGGTAAACGAAACAAATGGACGACATCAGGCAACAATGGTTGTTATTAATTTCTACACCGTTTTATATCGGCATCATTGTTTTGGAATTATTGCTGACGCATCTGCAACACCGTAAAACTTATACTTTAAAAGATACTGTTGCAAATGTTTACCTGATGTTGCTGAATGCTGCACTGGACCTTGCTTTCCGAGCCATTGTTTATTTTGGCATCCTCCAATATTTTTATGCGCATGCTTTCTTTACATGGAAAATAAATATTCTTTACTGGATCGTTTTGGTAATAGCCGAAGATTTTGTTTATTACTGGCTGCACCGTTTCGATCATGAGATACGTTTTTTCTGGGCAGCGCATGTTACGCATCACAGTTCGCAAAAATTTAATTTCTCGGTTGGGTTCCGTTCTTCTGTTTTTCAACCCTTGTATCGTTTTATTTATTTTATTCCGCTGGCATGGGCGGGATTTAAACCGCTCGATATTGCACTCATTTATTCGGCCACGCAGATCTGGGGAATTTTTGTTCATACCGAATTGATCAATAAAATGGGATGGCTCGAATATATTTTTGTTACTCCCTCGCATCACCGGGTACATCATGGTTCCAATCCAAAATATCTCGATAAAAACATGGGCATGTTTTTAATTGTGTGGGATAAATTATTCGGAACATTTCAAGCCGAACTCCCTGCCGAAAAATATCAGCCCATTAAATACGGGCTGACAAAAAATTTAGAATATCCCAATGCGGTAAATATTGTTTTCCATGAATGGAAACAAATTGCCAAAGATGTATTCCAAAAAAACATCACATTCAAACAACGAATAAAATATTTGTTTGGCCCGCCCGGCTGGAGCCACGATGGTTCGCGGTTGACCAGTGATGAAATGAGAGCAAAAGAAAATTGATTACACGAATTTTTACGAATTACACGAATTGCTTGTTTTTATTTTTTTGTACCAGGCTTCAAATCTTTGTGCAGCTGCAGTTGCGTCGCTCACTTGTACTGAGGAAAGCTATGAGCTATTAGCTTCGAGCTGTGAGCATTTGCTCGAAGCTCGTGGCTCGCTCCTCACAGCTCAGAACGTACAAGTGTGCGACGCAACCACAGCCCGATAGTGATCCGAAAGCCCGTTACAAAAAAATATTACAAAATATTTGTCTGTAACATAAATTAAAGCACATCCTTTCCCCACAAATTAATTTCATTCCTTAATCAGTTTGATAGATTGTAAATTTGCGCTTTCTCAAAAATGGTCAATCTTATATTATGAATTTATTTCAAGAACAAAACACCGAATTTCAAAGACGACACAATGGACCCAATGCAGCCGATACCGCATCGATGCTGGCAACCATTGGCGTAAAAAGTATGGAAGAATTAATTGCCAAAACTGTACCTGCTTCTATTCGTTTGCAACAGGAATTAAATTTACCTGCTGCCATCAGCGAGTTTGAATATCTGCAGGAATTAAAACAGGTTGCAGCAAAAAATAAATTATTTAAAACTTATATCGGTCAGGGTTATTACGATACCATCACACCAAGTGTTATTTTAAGAAACGTTTTCGAAAATCCGGGATGGTACACACAATACACGCCTTATCAGGCAGAGATCTCACAAGGACGTTTGGAAAGTTTATTGAACTTTCAAACAATGGTTACCGACTTAACGGGATTAGAAATTGCAAATGCATCTTTGCTGGATGAAGGAACCGCTGCTGCCGAAGCAATGGCCATGTTGTTTCATCATGTAAACAAAACAGATAAAACCGAGAAGCCTAAATTTTTTGTTGATAAAAAAACATTTCCTCAAACAAAAGATGTGCTGATCACACGTTCTGCTCCTATCGGCATTGAATTGATTTTTGGCGATTATAAAACTGCATCGTTGGATGAAAAATATTTTGGCGCCATCATTCAATATCCAAATGATAATGGTTCGATTGAAGATTATAAAAGTTTCATCAACAACGTTCATGCTGTTGGCGGATATGTGGTGATGGCAACCGATCTGCTGGCATTAACTTTATTGACTTCTCCTGCAGAACTTGGTGCCGACGTGGCTTTGGGCTCGGCACAACGTTTTGGCGTGCCGCTTGGTTTTGGCGGGCCGCATGCTGCATTCTTCGCAACTAAGGATGAATTTAAACGCGGTATGCCAGGTCGTTTAATTGGTGTTAGCATTGATGCGCAGGGCAAACGTGCATTGCGCATGGCTTTGCAAACAAGAGAGCAACATATTAAACGAGAAAAAGCAACAAGCAATATTTGTACGGCGCAGGCACTGCTGGCAAATATGGCTGCAATGTATGCAGTGTATCATGGTCCTGATGGTTTGAAAAAAATTGCGCAGCGTGTTGCATTGCTTGCACAAACTTTATCGAATGAATTAAATGCATTGGGTTTTGAAAATGTAAATAAATATTATTTCGATACGATTGTTATAAAAGCCGATGCTGAAAAAATAAGATCAATTGCCGAAAAACATCAGATCAATTTCAGATATTTTGATGCGCAGCATATCGGCATTTCTTTGGATGAAACCACTTCGCAAAAAGATGTACTGGATATTGTTTATGTTTTTGCAGAATCCTTAGGAAAAGATGAAGCCGAAGTTTCTTTTGACAGTGATGATGAATTAATCTCCATTCCGTCATTTGCAACACGTTCATCTACTTATTTATCGCATCCTGTTTATAATACTCATCACAGCGAAAGTCAGATGATGCGTTATTTAAAACAATTGGAGAATAAAGATCTGTCACTCAACACAAGTATGATCACACTCGGCAGTTGCACCATGAAATTAAATGCAGCAACAGAAATGATCCCGGTAAGTTGGCCTGAGTTCAGCAAAATCCATCCTTTCGTTCCAAGTAATCAGGTAGAAGGTTATTTACAAATAATTCATGAGTTAGGAAAATATTTAAGTGAGAACGCTTTCAATTTTAACTTAACTATAGAGAGTCAATCATAAAACTACTACTCTAATGCCTGATCCTATTAGAAAAAAATCATCAAATTAATCA